>DASSDE010000171.1:0-4205 GCA_035697365.1 Kribbella sp.
GGATTTCCGTCGGCTGTTTGCTGTGCGCCTGAGCTCGCAGTTCGGTGATGGGGTCTTCCAGGTCGCCTTGGCGGCGTACGTCCTGTTCTCTCCGGAGCGGGCACCAGACGCTGCCGCGATCGCGGGGCTGTTCGCTGTGGCGTTGCTGCCGTACTCGATCCTCGGGCCGTTCACCGGCGTACTGCTGGATCGGTGGTCGCGGCGGCAGATCCTGTTCGGCGCCAACCTGACCCGGGCGGTCCTGGTCGTCGGCATCGGCGCCATCGTTGCAGTGGGCAACGCGGGCGTGCCGTTCTACCTGGCGGTCCTGCTCACCCTCGGAGTGAACCGATTCCTCCTGTCCGGCCTGTCTGCCGGCCTACCGCACGTGGTCGAGCGGGACGAACTCGTGATGGCGAACGCCGTCACCCCGACCTCGGGTACGGCGTCCTTCCTCATTGGCGGCGGTGTCGGCGCCGGGCTGAAGCTGATCGTCGAC
The DNA here is from genome assembly GCA_035697365.1 of Kribbella sp. Taxonomy (GTDB): domain Bacteria; phylum Actinomycetota; class Actinomycetes; order Propionibacteriales; family Kribbellaceae; genus Kribbella. The sequence continues at coordinate 479 of DASSDE010000171.1, forward strand.
TCGGATCTCGCCGTCCTCGCACTCACCGTGATCGTCTACCTGACCGCCGCGTTCCTGGCGCTCAGACTGCGACGCGACCAGCTCGGCCCGGACCTGACAGGTGACGAGCCCGGCGTGGTCGAAGCCGTCCGCGGCATCGCCAAGGGCCTCGTCGACGGCGGCCGGCATCTGCGGCAGCGCAAGCAGGCTGCGCTCGGACTGGCCGCGATCGGTTCGCTGCGCTTCTTCTTCGGTCTCATCACGGTCGCGATGATCCTGCTGTACCGGAACTACTTCTACGGACCCGACCGGCTCGACGAGGCGTTCGGTGCGCTCGCCATCGCGACCGGCACGGTCGGGGCCGGTCTGTTCATCGCCGCGCTCGTCACGCCGTGGGCAACCCGCGTGATGACATTGCGGCAGTGGATCACGTTGCTGTTCGTTGCCGCCGCCGTGGTGACCGCGATGCCCGGCGGCCTCTACACGCAGCCCGCGATCATCGTCGGCGGGTTCCTCACCGGCTTCTGCGCCCAGGGCGTGAAGATCAGCGTCGACACCCTCGTCCAGACGGGTGTCGACGACGTCTACCGCGGCCGGGTGTTCTCCCTCTACGACATGATCTTCAACGTCGGGCAGGTCTCCGCGGCCGCGCTCGGCGCGGTGATCCTGCCCGACAGCGGAAAGTCGTACGCGGTCCTCGCCTTCGTCGCCCTCGGCTTCGCCGTCACGGCCTTGGTCTACGCACGGCTCAGCCGGGACGGCTCAGGTGCCACGCAACGCGGTGATCGGCTGGATGGCGGAGGCCTTCCAGGCGGGGTACGTGCCGGCGACCAGGCCGATGAACGCACCCAGCAGGGGTGAGCCGAACGCCAGCCGGTTGTCCAGGATCGGGGTCCAGTCCCGCACCCACGACACCCCGACGGTGAGCAGTACGCCGACCGCCGTACCGAGCAGTCCGCCGAGGAAGCCGACGAGCACGCTCTCGACCAGGAACTGGATGGCGACGTGCCGCCGGGCGGCTCCGAGTGCGCGACGCAGCCCGATCTCAGAGATGCGTTCGAGCACCGACAGCAGCGTGACGTTCGCGATGCCGAGACCGCCGACGAGGAGCGCGACAGCACCGAGCAGTAGGAACAGCGCGTTCAGGTCGGACTCGACGCCCTTGCGGACCGCACCCTGCTTCGGCGGCGCGTCGACCTTCAGCGTGCTCGGGTTGTTCGGCTGGATCGCGATCGGCGCCTGACCGGCGATCAGTTGCGCCGCACCCACCTGGGTCCGGATCTCGACCGCGTCCGGCGATTCCAGGTCGTACGCCGCCTTCGCCGTACCGTTCGGCATGATCACCGCGTCGTTCAACTCGGCCCGGCCGGTGACGGACTCGAGGATGCCGATCACCGTGTAGGGCTCGTCGCCGATGAACACGGCCGGCTGGGCATCGACCCGGTTGATGCCGAGGCGCTCGGCCGCGTGCTTGCCGAGGACAACGACCTTGTCGCCGCGCTGGTCGTGGCCGGCGTCGAAGAACCGTCCGGTGCCGAGTACGCCGCGGACCGCGTCGAACAGACCGGCGGATGCTGCCATCACCTGGAGCGCCTTGCCCTCGCCGCCGTTCACACCGGCGACGTTGCGAACCAGGTCGTCGCCGATGTCGAGGTTGCTGACGGTCCCGACCGCGTCGACGCCGTTCAGCCGCTGGATCCGCTCCGGCGCGTCCCACGGCAACTGCGTCGCCGCCTCGCCTTCCTGTCCGCCCTTGTCGTCCGGCTGTACGACGACGCGCGTCGCCGCCGCCAGGTCGAACCGCTGCGTGATCTGCCCAGCCGCCGTCTGCCCGAGCCCCACAGTTCCAACCAGAGCGGCGATCCCCAGGACTGTTCCCAAGGTCGTCAGGATCAATCGCGTGGGCCGGGCCGCGACGCCCGCCAGCGCCTCATCCAGCAGATCCCTGACCGCTGGTCTGCTTCGGAGGCGCCGACGGGTACGCCGGGTGGTGGACGGCCCGCCGGCGGGATCCGGGGGGCCTGCTGGGGTTACCACTGGAGGGTTCCGTCGACGATGCGGACCTGGCGCTGGGCCCGGCGGCTGACGTGATCGTCGTGGGTGATGACGGCCAGCGTCATCCCCTCGTGGTGCAACTCGTCGAACACAGCGAGAATCGCCTCCGCGTTGGCACTGTCCAGGTTTCCGGTCGGTTCGTCCGCGAGCAGCAGGCTCGGCTCTGCGACCAGCGCTCGCGCGATCGCGACCCGTTGCCGCTCACCGCCCGAGAGCGTGGTCGGCGCGAACTCCATCCGGTGCGCCAGACCGACCCGCTCCAACGCGACGCGTGCCCGGGCCAACCGCACTCGCCGCGGCACACCGACGTACACCATCGAGAGCGCGACGTTCTCCAGCACGGTCCGGTGGTCGAGCAGGTGGAACGACTGGAAGACGAACCCGATCCGCTCACCCCGCAGTACGGCGCGACGCCGCTCGCGCAGGCTCATCGTGTCGACCCCGTCCAGCCGGTAGACCCCGCCGGTCGGGTTGTCGAGCAGCCCGAGCAGATGCAGCAGCGTCGACTTCCCCGATCCGGACGGCCCGACGATCGACAGGTATTCGCCCTGTCCGATGATCAGGTCGACGTCCCGGATCGCCTGTACTTCGGGGGGTCCGGGGAAGAACCGGCGTACGCCGATCATCTCGACCACCGGTGCCGGCAAAGCCACGGCCGTCATCGTCCGACCACCACTTGGTCGCCATCGGCCAGCGAGGCGTCGCCGCTCGGGCTGACCTGCGCGAACCCGTCGGCCGACAATCCGACCGTGACGGGCACGAGATCGACCTTGCCGTCGCGCAGCACCTCGACCCGGGATCCGCCGTCCGAGCCGGCGGACAGGGCCGCGACCGGGACCGTGAGCACCTTGCCGTTCGTGCTCTTGACCGGGATCGTCACCCGCACGTTCGCGTCCCGAAGCTGCTCCAACTGCTTGGCTGTCAGCGTGTTGGGCCCGACCACGACGTCGTACTGCTCGCCGTTGCGGGTGACCCGGCGGACCTTCGCCGCGACCGACGTACCGTCGCCGAGCGTCAGGCTCGCGGTCATTCCCGCCTTCAGCCGCTCCGCGGTCTGTGCGTCGACCTTGAGCGTGACGACCAGGGAAGCGCCGCTGGCCGACATGACCACGCCGTTCACGGTGCCGCCGCGTTCGACCTTCACGTCGTCGACCCGGCGCGGCAGTGTCTTCACGTAGACCACCTCGGACACCGGCAGTGGGGTGCCGGCCTTCGACTGCGCATCGGCCAGCTCGTCCTCGGCGTCGGCCAGGTTCTCCTCCGCATCGTCGACCGCTCCCTGCTGAACGCTCAGGTCCTTGGCCTTCGCGGCCTTGGCCTGCTTCAACGCAGCCTTGGCTTGGCGGAGCGCGTTCTTCGCCGCGTCGACACCCTTCTCCGCCGCGTCGACCGCCTCGGTGAGCTGCTTGTCCGGCTCGGGAGCGTCGTACCCAGCCTTCTCGTACAGGCGCTCCACCGCCCGCGAGGTGTCCCCGTCGTACTCGTCGTCGACCGTCCCGGGGTCGAGGCCGAGCCGGTCGAGGGTCTGCTCGAGCTGGAGCACGTCCGGTCCCTTGCTGCCCGGCGTGAGCGTGCGGTACATCGGCAGTACGCCGGCCAACCCGATCACCGGTCGCCCCGTGATCTCGAGCAGCGCCTTCCCCTCGGTGATCGTCGAGCCCACCGCAGGCACCTTCCCGGTCACGATCGGCGG
>DASSDE010000172.1:0-12734 GCA_035697365.1 Kribbella sp.
CGCGAAGCCGGCCTGGTTCGACGCGGTCGTGCCGGTGACGGCGGTGGTCAGCTTCCACTTGGTGGCGTCGAGGGCCGGCTTCGGGGTGACGGCCTCCTTGTCGATCAGCGAGATCGTCGTGCTGCTCGTGGTGAGCACCAGTTTGCTGCCGTCCAGCTTCCAGCTGGGGTTCTTGGTCAGAACGCCGCCCATCCAGCCGTCCTGCTCCTGCCGGCCGCCGGGACAGCCCATCAGCGTCGACGTGATCTCGGTGCCCAGACTGAGATGCTGATCGGCGGTGGACACCGACGTCTCCGACGAGTTGCAGCCGGCGTTCCACGAGATCCGGCCGTTGGTGGTGAACTGCACCCGCGCCTGCGTGCCCGGCAGCAACGGACGCGGTTTGCCGTTCTCGACGATCGAGGTGGACACGAACGTCCGTCCGGCCAGCGCCGCCCCGGAGTCCGAGCCGGATCCTGAGCCGGAACCGGCGCCTGCCCCGGCCTCGTTACCGCAGGCACACAGTGCGAGCAGACCGGTCCCGATCAGAGCGAGCATCCGTTTGTTCACAGCTGAAGGACGCCGGCGACGGCCCCGGCGTTGCAGGTGAAGGCTCTGTTAATTCACGGTCCAGGGTTGACATCTCATGGTCACGGTTCGATAACGTCAGCTGCCGTACGCAATCTTCCTGGGGGATCGCCGAAGCAAACAGGAAGGTTCCGCATGCCCTCGCTCCGAATCCCTCGGACCCGCATCCTCGTACCCGCTGTGTTGCTCGCGGCCGGCGCAGTCGTCGTCGCACCGATGGTCGTGAACGCGAACAAGCAGACCCCGGTCGCAACCGCGAATGCCGCCGACAGCACGACGGCCGCGCTTCCGAGCGTCGGCCGGGTGGAGACCTGTGTGCTCGACAAGTACTCCGGCTGCACCGTGCTGCACGGCTTCGGGCGCAAGCCGGTCGCGATCACCGCGACGGCGTCCGGCCCCGCACTGCTGTCGATCGAGACCCGGCGGACGACGGACAAGAGCTATCGGCTGCGCGCGCTGCGGTACGACGGCAAGCCGTACGCGGCCGGTACCAAGCTCACCTACACCGTGCACTACGACTTCGCCGCCGTGGCAGGTCAGCCGACGACGCCGAGCCCCACCGCGTCGACCACGCCCACCAAGCCGTCGGCGACCGGCACGCCGACGACGAAGCCAACAGCGACGACGACGCCGACACACAGCACGACGACGCCGACCAAGCCGCCCGCGTCCACGCCGACGCCGGCTCCGACCTCGACAAGCAGCACGCCGACCTCGACCACCAGTCCGAGCGCGACCTGTACGAATCCGTCGTTCGTCACCACGTCCAGCAACAACCAGGGTGAAGGGCGGACGTTCGGCGCGTACTACGTGCACAACAACATGTGGAACAACCACAACGGCACGTACGCGCTGAGTGCCTGCAACTACGACAACTGGTTTGTCGACGTCACGCAGCCGCTGCCGGGTGATCGCGGCGTGCAGGCGTACCCGAACGTGCACAAGGACTACAACGACGTGCCGCTGTCGAAGATCAAGTCGGCCAAGTTCGCCGCCACCACGCCGGCGAACTGCAGCGGGTGCATCTACAACGTCGCGTTCGACGCCTGGATCGGGGACGGGCTCAACAACGAGCTGATGATCTGGACCGACAACAAGTCGCAGGTCCCGGCCGGCCGGAAGGTCGGTACGGTCACGTTCGGTGGCTTCACGTACGACGTGTGGCATCAGGACGGCTACACGGCGTACGTCTCGCAGGTGACGCAGAAGTCCGGAACGATGCCGCTGGCCAGCTTCTTCACCGACATGACGAACCGTGGATGGGCGCCCAAGCAGACGACCTGGCAGGTCGACTACGGCGTCGAGGTCGTGTCCACCGGCAACACCAAGCAGCGCTTCAGCTTCAACGACTTCTCCCTCCAGGAGAACTGACCCCACCGGCTCTCCTGCCCTGGCGGCCGCCGCACCAGCGGTGGCCGCTTAGGGTTTCACCTGTGACCGAACTGGTGATCTTCGACAACGATGGTGTGCTGGTGGATTCCGAGCGGCTGGCGAACGGGATTCTGGCGGAGCTGCTGACCGAGGCCGGGTTGCCGTACACGTTCGACGAGGCGGTACGGGACTTCATGGGCGGGTCGATGGCGTCCATGCGGCACAAGGCCGAGGTCCAGCTCGGGCGCCCGTTGCCGGCTGATCTCGAGGACCGGTACCACCAGCGGCTGTTCGACGGGTTCGCGCACCTGCAGGCGATCGACGGCGTCGAGGCGGTCCTCGACCACCTGGACGCGCGCGGCGTCACGTACTGCCTGGCCTCCTCGGGCACCCATCGCAGGATCCGGACGGCGCTGACCGCGGTCGGCTTCCTCGACCGGTTCGAGGGCCGGATCTTCAGCGCGGAGGACGTCGAGCACGGCAAACCCGCGCCGGACCTCTTCCTGCACGCGGCCGCGTCGATGGACACGAAACCGGCCGACTGCCTGGTGATCGAGGACAGCCCGCTCGGCGTCGCCGCCGCGGTCGCGGCCCAGATGAAGGTCTTCGGGTACGCCGGCATGACCGACCCCGCGAAACTTGTCGATGCGGACACGGTTTTCCACAACATGACCGCCCTGCCTGGCCTCCTGGACGGGGCCTGAGAGACTGGACAGACCATGTCTACTGTTCAGTCACGCTCGGTCCGCGCTGAGGCGGTTGTCGATCTGGCGGCGGTCCGCCACAACGTGACCACGCTGCGTGGGCGCGCCGAGGGTGCGCAGTTGATGGCCGTGGTCAAGGCCGACGGGTACGGGCACGGGATGGTGCCGGTCGCTCGCGCCGCGCGTGAGGCCGGGGCTGCCTGGATCGGTGCCGCGGTGCTCGAGGAGGCCCTCGGGCTGCGCGCCGCCGGTGACACCGGACCGATCTTCTGCTGGCTGACCACGCCGGGCGAGCCGCTGGCCGACGCGGTCGAGGCCGGTATCGATTTGTCCGCGAGCGCGCCCTGGGAGATCGACGAGCTGGCGGCCGCGGCGCAGCACCGGCCCGCGCGCGTGCACCTCAAGATCGACACCGGCATGTCGCGCGGCGGCGCCGTTCCCGAGGAGTGGCCCGCCCTGATTCGCGCGGCGCTCCGCGAGCAGGCGACCGGGCGGATCGAGATCAAGGGCATCTGGTCGCACCTCGCGTCCTCGGACGAGCCGAAGAGTGCGGTCAACGAGACCCAGCTGGCCACGTTCACCGAGGCGATCGAGGTCGCCGAGTCGTTCGGGATCGACGCCGAGTTCAAGCACCTGGCGAATTCCGGCGCGACGCTCGCGCTGCCCGACACGCATTTCAACCTGGTACGGCCCGGCGTCGCGACGTACGGGCTCTCGCCGTTCGGGCACGCGTTGCCGTCGTCGGAGCTCGGCCTGGTCCCGGCGATGACGCTCAAGGCGCGGCTCGCGATGGTCAAGCGGGTGCCGGCCGGCGCAGGCGTCTCGTACGGGCTGACCTGGACCGCCCCGCGGCCGTCGACGCTCGGGCTGATCCCGCTCGGGTACGGCGACGGGCTGCCGCGGCACGCCTCGAACGGCGGGCCGGTGCTCGTGGGTGGTGAACGCCGCACGATCGTCGGCCGGATCTGTATGGACCAGTGCGTGGTCGATCTCCGCGACGACGAGGCCGCCGCGGGCGACGAGGTGGTGCTGTTCGGTCCTGGTACGTCGGGTGAACCGACCGCGGACGACTGGGCCGACGCGGCCGGCACCATCAACTACGAGATCGTGACTCGCCTGGGCGCACGCATCCCGCGCAGGTACATCGACAGTGCTCAAGATCTTCCCCGCCCCGCCGCCTCAGCCGAAAGGTAGACCAGCATGTCCAAAGCAGGGCGGACTGCTGGTCTGATCGGGGCCGCGGTCGGAGTGCTGGCCGCGGGTGCCGCCGCCGGTGTCGCGGTCGAGCGCCAGGTGATCGGCCGGCGCTCGGGTCAGCGCAAGCAGTTGGAGGCCGAGCCGTTCGGCTCCCAGCACGGGACGCCGCACATCTTCACCGCCGACGACGGTGTCGAGCTGTACGTCGAGGTGGACGAGCTGAAGCGTTCGCGCCGGCCCGCACCACAGCCGAAGCGCAGACTCAGCCGCAAACTGCCCGTGCCGCCCGAGGATCTGACCGTGATCTTCGCGCACGGCTACGGGCTGAACCTCGACCTGTGGCACTTCGAGCGCCGCGACCTGGCCGGTATCGGCACGATGGTGTTCTACGACCACCGCTCACACGGACGGTCCGGCCGGTCGCCGAGGGCGGGCGTCAGCATCGACCAGCTCGGCAAGGACCTGTACGGGATCGTGGAGAAGTTCGCCCCGACCGGCCCGGTGATCCTGGTCGGGCACTCGATGGGCGGCATGACGATCATGGCGCTCGCCGAGCAGCACCCGGAGCTGTTCGGCGACCGGGTGATCGGCGTCGGCCTGTGCTCGACGAGCGCCGGGGGGCTGGACCAGGTCCCGATCGCGTTCCCGGGCAGGCTGGGCATGCTGGCGCGGGCGCTGGCCACGCCGACGGTCGCCGCGCTCGCGCGGATCCCCGAGGTCGTCGAGCGCAGCCGGAAGGCCGGTACGGACATCAGCTACCTGCTGACCCGGAAGTACTCGTTCGGGTCCGAGGTGCCGCCGGCCTTCACCGAGTTCGTCAACGAGATGATCGCGGCGACGCCGATCGAGGTGATCGCGGAGTTCTACCCGATCTTCGCGCTGCACGACAAGTACGAGGCCCTGGAGCCGCTGCAGAAGGTCGAGTGCGTGGTGATCGGCGGCGACAAGGATCAGCTGACGCCGTTCGACCACGCCGAGGAGATCGTCCGCCGGGTGCCCGGCGCCGAGCTGGTCGAGGTCAAGAACTGCGGCCACCTGGGTCTGATCGAGCACCACCGTGAGTTCACCGCCGCCCTCCTTGGCATGATCGAGCGAGCCGAACAATCCTTGGGACCCCAATGACCGACTTGCACGTCGTTGATGCCACGCAGGAGCATGTCGACGACATTGTGTCCGTGATTCATCACGCGTTCTCCGCGCGCCGGGTCCTGGATCCGCCGTCGACGCAACTGTCGGAGAACGCGACCACCGTCGCCGCGGCGGTCGCCGAGCACGGCGGGCTGCTGGTGCTCAGCGACGGGGTTCCGCTCGGGGCGATGCTGTTCGAGCAGACCGGGGACATCCTCAACCTGCGCCGCGTCTCGGTCGATCCGCGGTACCAGACCCGTGGTGTCGCCTCGGCGATGGTCGGGTGCGCCGAGCAGGTCGCCGTACGGCGCGGACTCGGCCGGGTGAACCTGATCGCGCGCGTCGAGCTGCCCGACACCGTGGAGTTCTGGCGGCGCCGTGGGTACGCGATCGTCGATCGGCAGGCGCACAACCTGATCTACGCGAAGGCGATGCCGGTCGAGCTGACGGTGCCGACCGCCGACCACATGCAGGCGATCGGCGAGGAGCTGGCGGGTCAGCTGCGAGCGGGCGATGTGCTCGTCCTGTCCGGCGATCTCGGTGCCGGGAAGACGACGTTCACGCAGGGCCTCGGCGTCGGGCTGAAGGTGCGCGGGGCGATCACGTCGCCGACGTTCGTGATCTCCCGGGTGCATCCGTCGCTCGGCGACGGTCCGGCGCTGGTGCACGTCGACGCCTATCGGGTCGGTGGGTTCGCGGAGCTGGACGACCTCGACCTGGACGCGAGCCTGGAGGACGCGGTCACCGTGGTCGAGTGGGGTCACGGTCTCGCCGAGGCGCTCGCGCCGGATCGGCTCGACATCGTCGTGACGCGTGGCGACGACGACTCCGACGAGACGCGGTCGCTGCGGATCACCCCGATCGGGCCCCGCTGGGCCGCCTCCGGCGTCCTCGTCTCCGCAAGAGAGAAGAACTGACATGCTGCTTGCCTTCGACACCTCGAGTGCTGCGGTGACCGTTGCGCTGGCGACGCCGGACGGGGAGATCGCCGCTTCGTCGACGACCGTGGATGCGCTGCGGCACGGCGAGTTGCTGGCGCCGGCGATCGCGACCGCACTGCAGACCGCGGGTGTCACGCCGCGGGACCTGACCGGGATCGCGGTCGGCGTCGGGCCTGGCCCGTTCACCGGACTGCGTGTCGGGCTGGTGACCGCACGCACGATGGGCGAGGTGCTCGGGATCGAGGTCGCGGGGGTGTGCAGCCTGGACGTCCTGGCGCGGCAGTCGACGCTGACGCTGCCGGTCGCGGTCGCGACGGACGCCCGCCGCAAGGAGATCTACTGGGCGCTGTACGACGGTCCCGCGGCGGACGGTAGTCGTCGCCGCCTGGAAGGACCGGCCGTCGACAAGCCTGCCGAGGTCGCGCACGTCCTGTCCGGCCTCCCCGTGATCGGCCGTGGCGCAGTCCTGTACGCCGACGTACTGACCCCGCAGTCCACCACCAGCACAGCTGATGAGGTTGTCGAGTATCCGTCGGCCGAGGTGCTTGCGACGGGTGTAGCGACCGGGACGTTGGTGGTTGTCGAGCCGGAACCGTTGTACTTGCGCCGCCCGGACGTGACCATGTCCGGCGGACCGAAAAGCGTCCTGTGAGACCGACCATCCGGCCCGCCCACGCAGCCGATGCGACCGAGTTGGTCGCGCTGGACAAGCTGTGCTTCGGTACGACCGCTTGGAGCGCGGACGCGTGGGCGGACGAGTTCGACCGGCTGTCCGAGGACCGGGTGGTACTGGTGGCGGACCAGGGCGCGATCGCCGGGTACGTCGTACTGCTGTTGCCGCCCGTGGTCGAGGACGTCGTCGAGGTGTTGCGGATCGCGGTGGCGCCGGACGCCCGGCGTACGGGCATCGGTGGGCAGTTGATGGCGACGGTCCTGGATCGTTGTGCCGGCCGGACGGTCCTGCTGGAGGTTGCTGCAGGCAACGAGTCGGCACGTGCGCTGTACACGGGATTCGGGTTCGCGGAGATCAGCCGGCGGCATGGGTACTACGGCGCCGGCGAGGATGCGGTCATCATGCGATGGCAGGAGGAAGCATGAAACAAGAGCCTCTGATCCTGGGGATCGAGACGTCGTGTGACGAGACCGGTGTCGGGATCGTGCGCGGGCAGACGCTGCTCGCCGACGCGGTCGCGTCGAGCGTCGAGGAGCATGCCCGGTTTGGCGGGGTGGTGCCCGAGGTGGCCAGTCGTGCGCATCTCGAGGCGATGGTGCCGACGATCCGCCGCGCCTGCGAGACCGCCGGCGTCCGGCCGACCGACGTGGACGCCGTGGCGGTGACGAGCGGGCCTGGTCTGGCCGGCGCGCTGCTCGTCGGCGTTGCCGCGGCCAAGGGCCTCGCGCTGTCGCTGGACAAGCCGCTGTACGGCGTGAACCATCTCGCGGCGCACGTCGCGGTGGACACCCTGGAGCACGGCGACCTGCCGAAGGGCTGCGTCGCGATGCTGGTCTCCGGCGGGCACTCCTCGCTGCTGTCGGTCGAGGACATCACCGATGGTGTCGTACCGATGGGCAGCACGATCGACGACGCCGCCGGCGAGGCGTTCGACAAGGTCGCGCGGGTGCTCGGGCTGCCGTTCCCGGGCGGTCCGTTCATCGACAAGGCGGCGCAGGACGGTGGGGACCGGCTGTACGTGAAGTTCCCGCGCGGCCTGACGTCGCAGCGGGACCTCGAACGGCACCGGTTCGACTTCTCGTTCTCCGGATTGAAGACCGCGGTCGCGCGCTGGGTCGAGGCCAAGCGGCGCGACGGCGAGGACGTACCGGTGAACCATGTGGCGGCGGCCTTCCAGGAGGCGGTCTGCGACGTACTCACCCGGAAGGCGATCGACGCCTGCAAGGACCGCGGGTTCGAGCACCTGCTGATCGGCGGCGGCGTCGCGGCGAACTCGCGGCTGCGGGCGATGGCCGAGGAGCGTGCCGCCGCGGCCGGCATCGCGGTCCGCGTCCCGCGTCCGAGCCTCTGTACGGACAACGGCGCGATGGTCGCCGCCCTCGGATCAGAACTCGTCCGCGCCGGCCGTACCCCGTCGCCGCTCGATCTTCCCGCAGACTCCTCGATGCCCATCACGGAGGTACTCAACAAATGAAGTGGACCGGCCCCGACGGCTTCGAGGCGGACGACAATCCGGAGCGCGTCGACATCGACGTGGTGCAGGGCTTTCTGAGTACGTCGTACTGGGCGACCGGTGTGCCGCGTGACATCGTCGAACGCTCGATCGCGGGCTCGCTGAACCTTGGGGTGTATGCCCCTGACGGAGCGCTGGTCGCGTACGCGCGGATGGTGACCGATCGGGCGACGTTCGCGTGGCTGGCCGACGTGTTCGTCCTGGAGACGCACCGCGGGCACGGACTGGGGCGGTTCGTCGTGTCGACGCTGCTCGAGCACCCGGACCTGAAGGGGTTGCGGCAGGTCCTGCTGGCGACCGCCGACGCGCACGAGCTCTACCGTTCGTACGGGTTCACGGAGACGGCACCGGGCCGGATGATGGCAATCCGCCGGGAGCCGGCCGAGCTGTACTCGCAACCATGAGCCGCCCGGGGGTCGATCTCGTTCGGCACCCCGTCGGTGCGTCAGACCTGGTGTTGCTCGCGCACGGTGGCGAGGAGCACTCGCTGGCCGATCCGCACCGGTGGCGGCCGGCGTTGCTCCGGATGTGGCCGTTCGCGCGGATAGCCGCGTCGGCCGCACCGGATGCGGCGGTCGGGTTCGTGCGGTACCGCTTCCGTGGGTGGAACGACGACGGCGACCCGGCTCTCGACCTTCGAGCCGTCCTGGACGAGCTGCCGCCGGTGATCGCACGAGTGTTCCTGATCGGGCATTCGATGGGCGGTCGCGCTGTCGTTGCCGCTGGCAATCACCCCCGGGTCGCGGGGGTGCTCGCGCTGGCCCCGTGGCTGCCGGTCGACGAACCGCTCAGCGCGCTTCGCCGGCCCGTCACGTTCGTGCACGGCGCCGACGACACGATCACCGATCCGGCCGGTACGACCGCGTACGCCGACCGGCTGCGCGACGCCGGCGTGGCGGTGACGACGTACTCGCTCGCCGGTGAGGGGCACGCGATGCTGCGCCGCCCGAAGGACTGGAACCGACTGGTCGCCGAATTCGTCACGTCCGCCCGCGCCGGATCAGCTGCCGGTGGCGGCACCGAGCAACTGCCACAGCTGGAGCCTGCGAGACCGCTGGCCGCGGTCTGGGACATCGCCGTCACGCGCTTCCGGCTGCCGGTCAAGGAGCACTTCCAGCTGTCCGGCAGCGGCGCGACTGCTTAGTGGCGGGCCTCCGGGGAGTGCGGCAACGGGCGCAGCACCTCGCTCGTCGGCAGGTCCCCGGAGACCCGCTCGTGGATCGATCATATGTTCGAATGCAGGTCGAGTGCAAGTCCTGGCCCACTCGAGCGATAGCGGCCGGGCGTGGTGCCGACGATCGCGGCGAAGGCGGCGATGAAGCCGCTCGGGTTCGCCCAGCCGCAGGCATGAGCGACGTACGTGGTGTCGTGGCCGTCGGCGAGCAGGACCAGCGCGTGGTAGATGCGCAACTGCGTGCGCCATTCGTAGTAGGTCATGCCGAGCTCGTTGTGGAACAGGCGGCTCAACGTACGGGCGCCTGCACCGGCCTTGCGGCCCAGCGCGGCCAGTGGCGTGTTGTCGGCGGGGTTGTCGTGCAGGATCTGCGCGACGGTGCGGAGCCGGTCGTCCTGCGGTTCCGGGAGTTGGAGTTGCTGCTCGGTCGCCTCGTCGAGCTCGTCGACCAGCACCCGCTGAAGTCGCGCTCGGGCGGGCGCGTCGAGCCGGCGGCTGGTCAGCGCGAGCAGCACCTCGCGGGCGAGACCCGAGGCGAGGAAGACCGCGGGGCGATCCGGCAACCGTCGCGCCAGTACGCGCGGCGCGAACACGATCCGCATGTCGGTCTCGCCATGGGCGCGGTGGTGGTGTGCGGATCCGGCCGGCGTCCACGCGACGCGGTTGGCCGGAACGATCGACGTACCACGGTCGGTATGCACGGACAGCACGCCTCGGGCCGCGTACACCAGATGTCCTTCGTCATGCGTGTGGATCGGGCTGACGCCGCCGGAGGCCCAGTGATGGGCGCCGGCCGAGGGGAACAACTCCGACCGGAGCGGTTGGCGGGCATCGGGCACAGCTTGGCATTCTATCGGTAGGCAGCCAGCGCACTTGGCGGCGACCGTGGAGGCATGACGACGACGATGCGAGCCGCGGTCTGCGTTCGGGCGGGCGGCCCGGACGTACTGGAGATTCAAGAGTTGCCGGTGCCGGCGGTTCGCGAGGGGTGGAGCCTGGTGCGGGTCCAGGCCGCCGGGCTGAACCGGTCCGAGCTGCGGACCCGGCAGGGACATTCCCCGTCGGTGGTGTTCCCGCGGGTGCTCGGGATCGAGTGCGTCGGCGTGGTGGCGGTCTCGACCGATCCGGGCCTACCGGAAGGGGTTACGGTCGCCGCCGTGATGGGGGAGATGGGACGCGCGTACGACGGCGGCTGGGCGGAGTACGCGTTGTTGCCGAATACAACGTTGATGCCGATCAGGACCCAGTTGGCGTGGGACGTGCTGGCCGCATTGCCGGAGAGCTACCTGACCGCACAGGGCGCGCTGGATGCTCTGGGAATCGAGCACGGTGGGCGCCTACTGATCCGCGGCGGCACGTCGTCGGTCGGGATGGCGGCCGCGGCGATCGCGGTCGCTCATGGCGTGGAGACGGCGGTGACGACCCGGCAGGCCGGCAAGATCGGGGCGCTGCGGGCCGACCACGTGCTGCTCGATGACGATGGGCCGCTGCCCGAGGTCTGGTCCGGCGGACCGGACTACGTACTGGATCTGGTCGGTGCACGCACCGCGGTCGACTCCTTGCATCTCGTGCGGCAGGGCGGGATCGTCTGCGTGGCCGGCTCGCTCAGCGGGTGGCTGATCAAGGACTTCGAGCCGATCGCGATGATCCCGCCCGGGACCCGGCTGACCGCGTTCCACAGCGAGGCGATGTCGGGACGGACGGACGTACTGCAACGGATCGTGGACGAGGTCGAGGCCGGCGCCTACCGGCCGAACGTGGACCGGGTGTTCGCGCTGGACGAGATCGCCGCCGCCCACCGGTACATGGAGGACGATCAGGCGACCGGCAAGGTGGTCGTCACCCTGCGGCAGGAGTAGGCGACCGCGTCCCGGCCGATCCTGGTGATGATCAACGTCGCCGCCGCGGAGCCCTTCGGAGCGAGCTTCCTGCGGAGCTGGGCGGGGTCGAGGTCGACGCCGCGCTTCTTGATCTCAAGCGTCCCGATGCCTTGGGTGCGGACCCAGGCACGCAGCGCCTTCTCCTTGTAGGGAAGCTCTTCCAGCACCTCGTACGCCGACGCGAGGCGAGTCGGGACGTACTCCGCGGCGCTCACGTAGGCAATACGCGGATCCAGCAGCCACCCGTCGACCGCGCCGGCAACTGCGGTCACCAGACCGGCCCGTACGACGGCGCCGTCGGGCTCGTAGATGTAGCGGCCGACCGAACCGGTCACTGCCTCCGGTGCATCAGTGACGGTCGCGCCGCCCGGCAGCAGTGTCGCGCGGCGCGGGGTGCCGTCGTACAACTCGCCGGACCAGAGCGCGGCCTCCTTCACCTCACCGGCATCGCTGATCCACTCCGCCGCCACGCCGGCCGGGATCGCGTCGTGCGGGATGCCGGGCGCCACCTTCACGCACGCGGTCCGCTGCAGCAACTGCGTGACGAAGGACCACGGCGGCGAGTACGCGTTGTGGTCGAACACGCGGCGACCGTCAGCTCGGCGCGCCGGATCGGCGAACACCATGTCGTACGGCGTGAGGTCCGCCGTCTCCGCGTCGCCCACCACGACCTCGCCAGGCAGCCCGAACGCAGCCAGGTTCGCGCGGGCGACCGCTGCGGTCCCGGGATCCCGCTCCACACCGGTGACCTGAATCCCGGCCCGCGCCATCACGATGAGGTCGCCGCCGATGCCGCAGCCGAGGTCGACCATCGTGCCGATCCGGCTCGCTGCCACCCGTCCGGCGCGGTGCGTGCTGACCGTCGACCTGGTCGCCTGCTCGAGGCCGTCGGGTGTGAAGTACATCCGCGCCGCATCCGGACCGAACTTGGCGACGGCGCGGTGCCGCAGGGCAGCCTGGGTGACCGCGGCGGTGACCAGCGCCGCGTCGTACCGCCGCCTGAGCTTCTCGACCAGCTTGAGCTCCGCACCGGCCCGGAATCCGTCACAGGCGGCGGCCAGCACCTCGGCGCCCGATCCGTCGAGCAGCGCTGTGACACTCACCCCGGCAACTTTAGATGGATCAGGTTTGGCACTCGAGTTGACCGAGTGCTAATCGCGGCCTAGATTCGGTGTTGGCACTCTCTGTGTGAGGGTGCCAGCGGTCCGGCCTCTGACCCCCGCGACGGCAGGGGAGCGCGACCACATGTCACAGACAAGCGAATTCGACCGTGGAGGTCAGCAAGTGTCGGTCACGATCAAGCCGCTCGAGGACCGCGTCCTCGTCGCGCCGCTCGAAGCCGAGCAGACCACGAAGTCCGGCCTGGTGATCCCGGACACCGCCAAGGAGAAGCCGCAGGAGGGCGAGATCCTCGCTGTCGGCCCGGGCCGGATCGACGACAACGGCAACCGCGTCCCGCTGGACGTCGCCGTCGGCGACAAGGTCATCTACTCCAAGTACGGCGGCACCGAGGTCAAGTACGACGGTCAGGACTACCTGATCCTGGGCGCCCGCGACATCCTCGCAGTCGTCAGCAAGTGACGAAC
>DASSDE010000173.1:0-3696 GCA_035697365.1 Kribbella sp.
CCGGTACTGGAGGACCTGCACGCGGAGCGGTTCCGCGGCATCCGGCCGGCCCTCGGGTACCCGGCGAGCCCGGACCACACCGAGAAGCTCGACCTGTTCGAGCTGCTCGAGGCAGAGCAGATCGGCCTCGGGCTGACCGAGTCGTACGCGATGACGCCGGCCGCCGCGGTCAGCGGCCTGATCTTCGCGCACCCGGCCGCGCGGTACTTCAGCGTCGGCCGGCTCGGACGTGACCAGATCGAGGACTACGCCGTACGACGCAACCTTCCGGTCGCCGACGTCGAGCGCTGGCTGCGCCCGAACCTCGCGTACGACCCCGAGTAATCCGGACGCGATGTCACACTTCGCCGCTGCGCAGACTCCTAGCCGGTATGAACGCAACGGATGACTTCCTGGAACACCGGGAGCTGCTGTTCTCGATTGTGTACAACGTGCTGGGCAGCGTCGCGGACACCGAGGACGTCCTCCAGGAGACGTGGCTCGCGTGGTCGGGACGTACGGGTGTGCAGAACCCGCGGGCGTACCTCGTGCGGGTCGCGGTGAACGCTGCGCTGACTCGTCGTACCGCGATCAATCGGCGTAAGGAGGAGTATGTCGGGCCGTGGTTGCCGGAGCCCCTGGTGACGCCGATCGATCCGGTGGAGCGGAGCGAGGCGGTGTCGCTGGCGGTGCTCGTCGTACTGGAGACGCTGACGCCGTTGGAGCGCGCGGTGTTCGTGCTGAACGAGGTGTTCGGCTACCAGCTGTCCGAGATCGCGGAGATCGTCGGGCGGACACCGGCCGCCGTACGGCAGGTCGCTCATCGGGCGCGGGAGCACGTGCAGGCCCGGCGGCCGCGGTTCGCGCCGGATCCACAGGTACGGCTGGAGGTGACGCAGCGGTTCGTCGACGCGATCGTCGGGGGAGATCTGAACGCGTTGATGGAGGTGCTCGCGCCCGACGTCACGCTCTGGGCCGACGGCGGCGGCAAGGCGCGCGCGGCGGGCCTGCATCCGATCCTCGGCCGGGACCGGATCGCCCCGCTGATCATCGGCGATCGGGTCCGTCGGCCGGTACCGTCCCTGGACGTCCGCTTCCGGCTGATCAACGGGGACCCGTCCGCGCTGCTGCTGTCCGGCGACACGCCCTTCGCCGTCATCGTGCTCGACGTCGACGGCGACCAGGTCACCGGCATCTACGCGATCACCAACCCCGACAAGCTCGCCCGGCTGGAGGTGGCGGAGTGAAGCTGACGATCTTCGCCGCGACCGGCGGCATCGGCCGCCACCTTCTCCGCCAAGCCGTTGCCTCCGGCCACGAAGTAACCGCGGTGGTGCGCGATCCGAACGCCTTCCGCGGTGAGGTACGGACGGTGCGCACCGACCTGCTGACAGCGGATCCGGACGTACTCCGCTCGGCCGTCGACGGTGCGGACGCCGTACTGTCCGGACTCGGCCCACGGCGGCGCGCCGACGCGGGCATCGTCTCGGCCGGAACCCGCGCGATCATCGACGCGATGCTGGCCGGCACGGCGCGGCGGCTCGTGATCGTGAGTGTCGCCGGGATCGGTCTGCCGCGCACAGTACGGCATCGGCCGATGGGCGAGCGGGTACTGACTTCGATCGCGGGGGTCGTGATGCGCAAGCACTACGCGGACATCGCCACTGTGGAATCGATGCTCAGGGCAACGGAGCTCGACTGGACCTCGGTCGGTGTCCCGTTGCTCAACGACGATCCGCCGACCGGTACGTACCGGGTGGCTGTCGGCGAGGAGCTTCCCCGGGCTCATCGGCTGGCGCGCGCTGATGCGGCGGCCTGCATGTTGGCGACTCTGGAGCAGCCGGAGACGATCCGGCAGACTCTCGCGGTGGCGTACTGAGATGGGTACCGAGCTTGTGGTCTGGGTGACGATTGCCATCAATGCGTTCTCCGGTGTTGCCGCGATGCTGCACTGGCAGGCGATCCTGCCGGGGATGGTGAAGGCCGGCGTACCGGAGTCCTGGCTGACGTTCCCAATCGGGACCTTGAAGACCGCGGGCGCTCTCGGCCTGCTCGCCGGTCTGCTTGCCGACCGACCTGCGCTGGTTGCGGCTGCGGCGATCGGGCTGGTGCTGTTCTTCGTGTGCGCTTTGTACACGCATGTGCGCGCAGCGGATTACACCGCGCAGTTCTTCCTCGCGGTGTTCTTTCTCGGGATGGCTTCCGCCTCGTTGGTGCTTACGCTGATCGCATGACAGTGAGACCTGCTGTGGCCGGGGACGCTGGTGCGATTGCTGCCATCTGGTTCGCCGGGTGGCGGGACGGGCATCTTGGCCATGTGCCGGACGCGCTGGTCGCCGTACGGACCGAGGAATCGTTCTGGACGCGTGCTGCGGAACGGATCGCGGACACGACCGTCGCCGTGGTCGCCGACGAGGTGGCCGGGTTCGTGATGGTGGTGGGGGACGAGGTCGAGCAGGTGTACGTCGGGAGCAGCCACCGCGGATCCGGGATCGCCGGAACGCTGCTCGCGGCGGCTGAACGGCAGGTGCGGGCCGACGGCCACGCCGAGGCCTGGCTCGCCGTCGCCACCGGCAACGCCCACGCGCGCCGGTTCTACGAGCGCAACGGCTGGACCGACGAGGGCGCCTTCGAGTACCCGGCATCGGTCGGCGAGACAACGTTGCCGGTGTCGTGTCATCGCTACGTGAAGCAGGTTTGAGCGCAGGATTCCCCTTGTCGCATACCCGATCGGCCACGAACGGGGTTAGTTTGCCCTGGCAAGCATTCCCGTTCTGAAGAGGTCACCATGGCATTCCGTTCCTGGCGCCGGCCGTCCCGCCGCATGGTCCTGACCAGCGTCGCCGCGGTCGCGATGACATCGGTCGTCGGAGGGGTCGCGTACTCGGCCGGAGCCGCGACGCAGCAGCCGGCGATCCAGACGTCGACACCGCACAGCGAGAAGCAGGTCACCAACATCGACGTACTGCGCCAGCAGTTGCGCAACTACTACGGCGACCCGCTCGGTTCCGGCACCTTCGCGGCGGACAGCAACTACGCGAAGGAAGCGCAGAAGGCGGCCGCGGCCGGCACCCGCTGGATCTCGGTCCCGCGGCACACCCACAAGACCAAGGCGATCCTGCTGGACGTCGACGACACCGCGCTGGCCACCTGGAACTACGAGATCGCCAGCAACTGGGCGTACAACCCGGCCACCAACGCCGACTACGTGCTGAACCAGAAGTTCCCCGCCGTGCCCGGCATGGTCGACATGGTGAAGACGGCCGAGCGCGAGGGGTACGCGATCTTCTTCCTGACCGGCCGGGGCACCGCGCAGGAGAAGGCCACGCTGGGGAACCTGACCGAGGACGGGGTCGGCGTGGACGCCGGCTACCCGAAACCGACCGCGCTGAGCGACGGTGAGGACGGCCTGTTCACCAAGCCGGACGTCGCCGACTACCCGGACTACCTGAAGAAGGTCTGCGCGGCCGACCCGGGCGGCAAGTGCACGACGATCCACTACAAGTCGGCGACCCGCGCCCACATCGAGTCCCTCGGCTACGACATCGTCGCGAACTTCGGCGACCAGTACTCCGACCTCAAGGGTGGCTTCGCCGACCGTACGTTCAAGCTGCCGAACCCGAACTACTACCTGCCCTGATCAGCTCCGTGGCAAGGCGCCGTACAGCAGCATCCGCAGTCCGTCGGTGAGGGCAGGCTCGAACTCCATCCGGATCG
>DASSDE010000174.1:0-2210 GCA_035697365.1 Kribbella sp.
CACCGGTACGGTGGCCAGTGCGTCCGGATGGCGTTGGAGCTACCGGGGCGTGGGTGCCCTCATCGCAGCTGTCCTGCTGATCGCGATGGGCTGTGTCGAAGCCAAGGACACGTACTTCTTGCACCATCGTGGTGTGACAGCAGTCGGGACTGTCGTCGAAAAGGTCAGCAACCGGCGCACCTCGACCCGCGTCAAGGTCGCCTACACCACGCGAGCGGGCACTCCGGTCACGGCGAAGGCGTCCTACTACGGGACGGTGAAGGTCGGGCAGCAGATCGAGCTCGTCTACGACCGTGAGAACCCGCACCGCGTGCGCAGCGTCACCGAATCCACCGGCTACTGGACGTTCTACCTGTGCCTCGGATTTGCCCTGATCGTGCTCGTCCTCGGCCTCGTCGAGTTCCGCACCGGTCTCCTGGGGCGCTGGCGGCGAGGCACGCTCGGGAGCATGCTGAGCCGCCGATGACCGTCCCGCTCCCTCTACAGTTGCTGGATGGTGTACTTCGGTGGGTTGCTCGGGCTGATCGGGCTGCTGACGCTGGTGTTCCGCGACGACGACGTCGTCGGGCTGCCGGCGGTTGGGGTCGGGGCCGGGTTGCTCGTGGTCGGTGTCGTCGTCGGGGTACTGGGGTTCGTCCGGCGCCGGGTGGTGCGGCGGCGGAAGATCGCGCGCGGCGAGCCGGTGCCGGTGGGGAACGTGTTCGAGCGGGCGCAGGCGTTGCCGCGGCTGCTCCGCGACGTCCGCCGCGGCGCGTACGCCGACCTGCCGAAGAACCGGCCGTTCCTCTGGGTGCTGGCCCTCGTCTACCTGGTCTCGCCGATCGACATCCTGCCCGACCTGCTGCCGATCATTGGGGTCACCGACGACGCCGGCGTCTTCATGTGGCTGCTCACCAGTGTCTCGACTGCAACCGGCCTCTACCTGCGCCGCGAACGCGACCAACTCCCGCGCCGCGAGCCCCCGACCGGCCGCCGCTCCAAACCTTAACGGCCCACCCAGGCGGCGATGTCCGCCGCAGCCTCCTCAGGATGCTCGTACGCGAAGCGCTGCAAAGGATCCGCAGGTAGCTCGTCCGACCCGAGACGGTTGACGGCGGCAACCAACTGCTGCGCCGCAGCCAGTACGCGTGCCGCCTGCGCGGCAGCCTCCGCGGGATCGTCCAGCCCGACTGCCGCGGCGGCGAGGTCCGCGACTTCGCAAGCCTGGTAGGCCATTGCGAGCTGGGCCGGCGTCATGCGAACGCCCGTACGAAGAACAGTGCGGTCATCAGTACGGCGGTGCTCAGCACAAGCCACCGCAGTACGGTCGGCGGCAACCGTCGTACGACATGCGCCCCGCCGTACCCGCCGATGATCGCGCCGCCGAGCATCACGACCAGCTGCAGCGGTTGGGAGAGTACGTCGGCCGCGAACACGAAGATCAACGCCGCGGTCAGGTAGACGGCCGCGACCTGGATGACGCGCAGCGGGTTGCCGCGAGCCGGGTCGAGCGTGGTGGTCGCGGTCCAGAACGCGAGCATCATCAGCCCGACCGCGCCTCCGAAGTACCCACCGTAGATCGCCAGTACGAACTGGCCGGCGAGGATCACCGCGGGCCCCGGCCGTCCGAGCCGCAGCGCTGCGGTCAGCCGCCTGCCGAACGCTAGGACGACGGTTGCGAACGCCAGCAGCCACGGCACCGCCGCGTCGAAGGACGCCGACGGCAGCAACAGCAAGAGCCCGGCGCCGATTGCTCCACCGGCCACGCTCGCCAGTGTCACGGCCGGGATGGACGGCACGGTCAGCCCCTGAAGCTCCCGTCGGTACACCCACGCGCTGGTCGCGTTCCCGGGCAGCAGGGCGACCGTGGTTGTCGCGTTCGCGGTCACCGGTGGCATCCCGGCGCCGACCAGGGCGGCGAGCGCCACGAAGCTCCCACCACCACCGACGGCGTTCAGCGCGCCGGCGACGACACCGGCCAGGAGGATCAGCAGCACCCTTCGAGGATCCGGGTTCCGCGGATACTCCACAATGCGCGATCCCCGTAGTCAGCCTCAGGCTGAGACGTAGGCTGGTGGGATGCGGTACGACCTGGACGATCTCCGGCTCTTCACTCACGTCGCGGCAGAGGGCTCGATCACCGCCGGCGCGCGGGTGATGCACCTGAGCCTGCCTTCGGCCAGCGCGCGGGTCAGGGCGCTCGAAGCGCAGGCCGGTGTACCGCTCCTGGT
>DASSDE010000175.1:0-12739 GCA_035697365.1 Kribbella sp.
ACGATCCGCTCCAGCGGAGCGAACGCGAGCCAGCAGACCACCGTCGGCAGGAAGTGGATCAGCAGGATCGCCGTGTTCGCCGCATGGAACCCGACGAAGAACAAGGCCCCGAGCAGTTGCCACCGGCCCTTGAGCCAGAGGATCACCGGCGAGCAGAACTCGCCGATGATGCCGACCCACTGCATCACGTGCAGCATCCACGGGTAGTTCAGCAGCCACTCCCCGACCGGGTGCGGCCGCCGCACGATCGCCCAGGTGAGAACGGCGCTGCCAGGCCAGGTGAGCGCCCATCCGGCACTGCGCAGTTTCGCGATCGAGGACAGGAAGTACGTCGCGATCACGCAGATCTGGATGCACCGGATCGCCCAGCCGGCCGCCTCGGTGCGGGTCTGGTCGCCGTACGCGGCAAGACCCCGGCCGGCCACCTTGACCGTCGGGAGGACCCACAGTGCGATCACCAGCGCGAGGTGGTCGTGGTCGACCTTGCCGTCGCTCATCCCGATCAGCACCCACCACGTGAACGCGGGCGCGACGATCCAGCCGGCCACGCGCGGGAAGTAGTTCGTCGCCGCGATCAGGCACGCGACGATCAGCACGAAGTACAGGGCGGTGGTGTTGGCGACGGACGGTTTCGGGAGGTCGAAAATGCGGGCCAGCAGCAACGGCTGGTACAGCCCGGGATGCTCGCCCTTGTCGCGGGTGTCCCGGACGAATGCGTGCATGTCGAGGATGACGAACAGGTACAGGATCGTCCGCAGCCAGGCGATCCGCGCCACCGCGATCGCCGGGGTGAACCAGTTCGCAACCTTCATCGGTCGGCCTCCCAGGTCGCGAGCACCTGTGACGTCGGCGGTCCTTCGACGCGACCCTTCACCAACTGGGTCGTGTCCCGGATCAGCTCGAGCTTCACGTACTTCGGCTTGTCCGGGTGCTTGCGCGCCCACCCGTCCGCGACCTGCTGCAGCAATGACGGATCCTTCTGGATCTCTCCCGCCCGCGCCTCGATCTCGGCCCGTGCGACCCCGGCGCCTTCGATGTTCAGCGGTACGTCGACCGTCGTACCGGCGTCCGTGACCGCGCTGATCCGGGTGTAGTCGATCTTGGCGTCGTCGGGCACCGACATCGCGTACTGCGACATCGGCCCGAACGGCCACGCGTCGTCGGAGGCCCGGACCGATCCGTTGATCAGCAGACCGATCCCGACGACCGCCACCGCGACCCGTACCCATTTGCCGGCCGGCCGCACGCGCACCACGTCCGGGGCTTCCTGACTCTGTGTCACCACGTCATTAGATCATTCCGGTTTGGGCGCAACGACTGTAGGGAATTTTCTATACCATGACCGCCCCAGAAAATATCCAACGTACCCGGGTCTCCCGGCGTGCGCTGCTCGGCGCTTCCGCCGGTGGCGTACTGCTCGGCGGACTCGGCCTGCCGACAGCAGCGCACGCCGCCCCGGCGCCGCGCTGCTACACGCGCACCGAATGGTCGGCGCGCCCGCCCAAGTCCGCGACCCAGGTAATCGGCAAGCCCGACCACATCGTCATCCACCACACCGCGAGCCCGAACGTCACCGACTACTCGCTGGCCGCGGCGTACAAGGTCCAGCACTGGATCCAGGACCTGCACATGGACACCAACGGCTGGATCGACATCGGCAACCAGCTCACGATCAGCCGCGGCGGCTTCCTGATGGAGGGCCGCAGCAAGTCGTTGTCCGCGATCAGCAACGGGCAGAACGTGATGGGTGCCCAGACCGCGAACGAGAACAGCCACACGATCGGCATCGAGCACGAGGGCATCTACGTCACCGAGAACGTGACCACCGCGCTGTTCGACATGTCGGTGCTGACGTGTGCGTGGCTGTGTACGAAGTACGCCCTCGATCCGCACGCCGCGATCGTCGGGCACCGCGACTACAACACGACGCAGTGCCCGGGCGACGTGTTCTACGCGCGACTTCCGGAACTGCGCGACCGGGTGGCTGCGGTTCTGTTCGGCTGATGTCAAAACTGCGCTGACGGCTCCGACCCCCGGGTGACAGCAGCTTTCACCCAGGCTAAGGAGCAATGCCATGTCGCAGGTCCGTGTGCACAACTTCGCGATCTCCCTGGACGGGTTCGGTACCGGCGAGGGCCAGTCCAGGGAGACGCCCTTCGGCCATGCCGGCGAGCGGCTGCACGACTGGCTGGTCGCGACGCGCTTCTTCCACGAGATGAGCGGCCAGGCCGGCGGCACCCTGGGTGTCGACAACGCGTTCGCCGAGCAGCACGAGCGCGGCATCGGTGCGGAGATCATGGGTGCCAACAAGTTCGGTCCGCCCGGGTGGCAGGACGACGACGACTGGGCCGGCTGGTGGGGCCCGAACCCGGTGTACCACAGCCCGGTGTTCGTGCTCACGCACCGCCCGCGGCCCTCGATCGAGATGGAGGGCGGTACGACGTACCACTTCCTCGACGCCACGCCGGCCGAAGCACTGCGCCGGGTCCGCGAGGTTGTGGGCGACGCCGACATCCGGCTCGGTGGTGGCGCGACGGTGATCCGTGACTTCCTGGCTGCAGGGCTCGTCGACTACCTGCACCTGGCAGTGGTGCCGATCGTGCTCGGTCGCGGTGTCCGGTTGTGGGACGGGCAGGAGTCGCTCGAGGACAGCTTCGACATCGAGGCCGTCTCGACCCCTGGCGCCGTCACGCACCTGACCTGCACCCGGAAGAACAGCTGAGCGAAGTCTCTGACGGGTGAACCTTCAGCGTTGTTCGATGGACGGATGCACGACGAAGCCCTGAATCGTTGGCAGCGTGGGTGGTCCGCGTCCCGCGGATGGAACGACTGGCAATACGTCGACGACGTTACCGTGGTCCGCGTCGGTGAACCGCAACGCCGGGTCGAGTACGTCGCCACACAGCAGCACGCGGCCGCCGCTGCGCATCTCGCACTGACCGATTGCAACCCGGCCGGTACGTCGTGGCTGCTGATCGCGACCGACGACCCGGCACGCACCTCCGCCGAACTGAAGCCGCTGGAGTACGTACGGACCGAGTGGCTGATGTCGATCTCGCTGCCCGACCACGCCCTCCGCCCGGTGCCCGCGCCGTACACCGCCGAGATCACCGGCAGCCCGTCGCTGATCGACGTCCGGATGTACGGGTACGGCGAGCTCGCGGCGGAAGGCCGGATGGCGGTCCTGCACACCGGCGCCGTGGCCGACATGATTCAGACCGAACCGGCCCATCGCCGTCGCGGTCTGGCGAGCGCCGTGATGACCACCCTCGCGACCACGGCCGTCTCCCACAACGTCACCACCGCGCACCTCTCGGCCTCTCCCGAGGGCCGCCCGCTCTACAAGTCCCTCGGCTGGAGCACCGTTACGCCGTTGCTGGTCGCGCGGACATCGCTAACGTCGTCAAGGTGAAACAACTCATCGCGTTCACCGGACTGCCCGGCACCGGCAAGTCGACGCTGGCCGACGCGCTCGCCACCGAAACCGGAGTGCCGGCTTTCGCCGGCGACTGGTTGCTCGGAGCCCTCGCTCCGCATGGCGTCCTCACCGGCCTCGACCGGCCGGTCTTCCTTGCCTTGTCCTACGACCTGCTCGGGACGTTGCTGCGCCGGCAGCTGATGCTTGGGCAGTCCGCGATCGTCGACTGCCTGGTCAACGAGGAAATCGCGCAGCGGTGGGAGAAACTCGCCGCCGAGTACGACGCGGAACTGCGGATCGTCGAGTGCGTCTGCAGTGTCGAGGACGAGCACCGGCGGCGGCTCGAAGGTCGGCGGCGCGGCATCCCCGGGTGGCACGAGGTGGGGTGGGCTCACGTGGAACGGATGCGGAGTGAGTACCCCCAGTTGACGCGCGAGCATCTGGTCGCCGACGCGATGGATCCGGTGCCCGCGAACCTCGAGCTGGTGCGGACCTACATTCGGCCTTCGTAAGAGTTGGCGATGGACGTGGGGTCCGGCCTCCGGACCCAGTAATGTGCTCTCGTGCCTCAGCTTCGGGTTGCTCTCGCTCAGGTCGATGTGACCGTCGGTGACATCGACGGGAACACCGACAAGATCGTCGCGTGGACGCGGAACGCGGTCGAGCAAGGTGCCCACGTGGTCGCGTTCCCGGAGCTCGCGCTGACCGGTTATCCGGTGGAGGACCTGGCGCTGCGGGCGTCGTTCGTGGACGCGTCGCAGGCCCGGATCGCAAGCCTCGCGCGGCGACTGGCCGACGAGGGTCTCGGCGACATCGTGGTGGTCTGCGGGTACCTCGATCGCGCCGGCGGTACGGCGATGGGCATCGACCGGCTCGGCCGGCCGAAGGGCTCCCCGACCAACTCCGCCGCGGTGATCCACCAGGGTCGCGTCGTCACCAGCGCGGTCAAACACCACCTTCCGAACTACGGCGTCTTCGACGAGTTCCGGCACTTCGTCCCCGGCAGCACGTTGCAGGTCGTGCGCGTCCACGGCATCGACGTGGCCCTGGTGATCTGCGAGGACCTCTGGCAGGACGGCGGCCCGGTCGCCGTCACCCGCGAGGCCGGCGCCGGCCTGCTGCTCGTCGTCAACAGTTCGCCGTACGAGGCCAACAAGGACGACGTCCGCGGAGATCTGGTCCGGCGGCGTGCCCGCGAGGCCGGCTGCGCGCTCGCGTACGTCAACCTGGTCGGCGGGCAGGACGAACTGGTCTTCGACGGCGACTCGCTGATCGCCGATGCCGAGGGCAAGGTCTTCGCCCGCGCGCCGCAGTTCGAGCAGGGCAGCATGATCGTCGACCTCGAACTCCCTGCCGCCGCAGGCACTCCATCCGGTACGCACGAGGGCATCGAGATCGTCCACACGGTGCTCCACTCCGACGAGCTCCCGGCGTACGACCCGATGCCGCCGAGCATCGCACCGCGGCTGTCCGACGAGGCCGAGATGTACGGTGCGATCGTCACCGGGCTGCGCGACTACGTACAGAAGAACGGCTTCAAAACGGTCCTGCTCGGGCTCTCCGGTGGTATCGACTCGTCGCTGGTCGCCGCGATCGCGTGCGACGCGGTCGGCGCCGAGCACGTGTTCGGCATCTCGAACCCGAGCGTCTACTCCAGCGACCACTCCAAGGACGACGCCGCGGAGCTCGCCGCGCGGACCGGTCTGAACTATCGCGTCATTCCGATCCAGCCGATGGTGCAGCCGTTCCTGGACACGCTCGGCCTGACCGGACTGTCCGAGGAGAACCTGCAGGCGCGGGTGCGGGCGGTGATCTGGATGGGCCTGTCGAACTCCGACGGCCACCTGGTGCTTGCCTGCGGCAACAAGTCGGAGCTGTCGGTCGGGTACTCGACGATCTACGGCGACGCGGTCGGTGGGTACGCGCCGCTGAAGGACCTGCCGAAGACGCTCGTCTGGCGGCTCGCCGAGTGGCGGAACGCGGACGCGAAGGCGCGCGGCCAGCAGCCGCCGATCCCGGAGAACTCGATCGCGAAGCCGCCGTCCGCGGAGCTCCGGCCAGGGCAGCAGGACACCGACTCGCTGCCGCCGTACGACCTGCTCGACGACATGCTGGACGACTACGTCGAGCAGGACCGCGGCAGTGCGGAACTGGTCGCGGCCGGATTCGACACCGAGCTGGTCACCAAGGTGATCCAGCTCGTCGACAAAGCGGAGTACAAGCGCCGGCAGTACCCACCGGGCCCGAAGCTGACCCACAAGGCCTTCGGCCGGGACCGCCGGTTGCCGATCACCAATGCATGGCGTGAGGACGCACGGAAGGCAGCCGAGCACTGAGCGACTCCTGGCGGTACCGCCCATCCCAAGATCCCGAGTGGGGCTCCGAGGAGCCCTATGACCGCTCCGGCCTGCCCAACCGGGATGTGAGCGATCGCTCACCCACAGGCGGTGGCGCTCACCCTCCGCAACGGTGGGACGATGACGGCATGGTTGACAACTTCCTGTCGGCCGGTACCCAGGGCGACGACGAGGAGCCGCGCCCGCCGTACGGGACCGGACCGAAGAACCGGGCAACCGAGGAGCACCGCCGCTCGGACTACGACAACGACACCTGGCGGGACCGTGGATCCAACCTCGGCCTCGACCCGTCCCCGTCGCTGCCGAACGCACCACGGACGTACGAACGCGGCCCCGTACCGCAACAGCCGTACGTCCCGAAGCCCCCGTACCTGCCGAGCGCCCCGCCACCACCCGCTCAGCCGGCCCGCAACGAGCACTACGACGCTCCACGCGAAGACCCGTACAGCCGCGAGGACCACAACCCGTTCCGCCCAGCGTCCCAACACCCTTCACACGGCTCACAGCCGCCGCAGGCTCGGCCGTCGTCGCAGCCCCCGCAGGCTCCGTCGGCCTCGCAGACGCCGCAGGCACCCCGGCCTGCGCAGCCTCCCCGAACTCCACAACCGCCGCCGAGCAACCCGTCGCCACAGTCATCCCCGCCATCACAGTCCGCGCCGTCACAGTCCGCGCAGTCGCCGTCGGCGCAGTCGCAGTCCTCGCCGTCGCAGTCCTCTCCGGCCGCGCAGCCGCCGCTGTCCTCGCAGTCGCCGTCCGCTTCGCCGTTTTCGCAGGGGCGGCCGAGTCCGTTCGGTCCCGGCTCGTCGGCCGGCAACGGCGCACCGCCGCAGCCACCACGCCAGTCCCCCGGCAACACGACTCCCCCACGCCCGCCCGCACCTCCCAGCACCAACTGGACCGGTTCCGCCCCGCAGCCCACACCTCCGCCCGCGGGCAACGGCCGCTACACCAGCGGCCCAACAGGCAACAACGGCCTGAGCAACGGCACCAGCAACGGCTTGAGCAGCAACGGGCTGAGCGGCAACGGGCTGAGCAATGGGTTGGGTAATGGGGGCAATGGATTGGGCAGCAACGGGCTGGACCACGGTTCGAGCAACGGACTGGAACGCGGTTCGAGCAACGGGTTCGGCAACGACCACAGCTCGAGCAACGGCTGGAGTCATGGCTTGGACTCTCACCGGCCGCCCAAGCCGCCGGACGCCCCACGAGCCCAGGACAACCAGGGCCAAGAACCACCCCGCCGCTACGAACCAGGCCCAGGCCCAGAGCCCATCTGGGGCCACGACCCGGCCCAGCCCCGAGACACCTACCACCGGTACGAATCCGAGCCGCAACCCGCAGCACAGCCGTCGAACGACGCGCAGTACAAGGCTGAGCCCCAGCCGGCGCCACAGTCGTCCAACGACGTACAGGCCGAGACTGACGCCGCACCAACTCAAGCTGAGGCACGAGGTTATGGGGCCGAGGAGACGCAGCCGCAGGAGATTCGCCTTCGGGGGGATGTGCGTGTTCCGGAGCCGGAGCGGGACAACGGGTATTTGACGGATCCGAGTGCGGAGTACGAGAGCAACGCGCCGGTGGAAGAACCAGCGAACGATCAACCGCGGGCGATCGCACGACCGGTCGGTGCTCGTCGACGCGCCGGGGTTCAGCAGGATGCGCCGAGCCAGGTTTCTCCGGACCAGTTCCCGTCACACCGCGCCGGACGTCGTGCGTACGCGTCTCCTCGCAACACCCCAGACGCCACCAATACCCCTGACGGCACCAACAATCCACCACGCCAAACCACCCCGGCAAACAATCAGCCGGCTGACGTTCCCGCAGGCATCCCGGCGGCTGCAAACAACCCGCACTCAACCGGCCCAACGAGCAGCAACACCGGCAGCACGGGGGCCAATGGCGTAGTCGGCCCTGACGCAAGCACCGCGGGCGCCGTCGGCGCATCCGCCGCACCTGCGGCCGGCGACGCTGCGGCCAGTACGGCTGGTGCGAGTATGGCTGGTGCGAGTACGGCTGGCGCTGGTGCGGCCGGGGCTGGGGAGGTTTCGCCTTATGGGGGTGGGCGCGCGGCGAGTGCTGGGAAGCGGCCTCGGCGGTATCGGGTGCATCATCTGCGCGACTTCAAGAGTCGTGGTGAGAAGTGGGCGATGCTCACGGCGTACGACCAGTACACCGCCGAGATCTTCGACCAGGCAGGGATTCCGGTGCTGCTCGTCGGTGACTCCGCCGCGAACAACGTGTACGGGTACGACACCACTCTGCGCGTCACCGTCGACGAGCTCATCCCGCTCGCCCGCGCGGTGGCGAACGCTGCCGAGCACGCGCTGGTGGTCGCGGACCTTCCGTTCGGGTCGTACCAGGCGTCCCCGGAGCAGGCGTTCCACACGGCCGTACGGTTCATGAAGGAAGCCGGCGTGCACGCGGTGAAGGTCGAAGGCGGGCGCACCGTCGTGCCGATGGTCGAGAAGCTGACCCAGTCCGGCATCCCGGTGATGGCGCACATCGGCTTCACGCCGCAGAGCGAGCACAGCATCGGCGGGTACCGTGTGCAGGGTCGCGGTGATCAGGCGGCCGGCCTGATCGACGACGCCGGCGCGCTGGCTGCGGCCGGAGCGTTCGCGATCGTGCTCGAGATGGTGCCGGGCGACGTGGCCGCCGAGATCACCAAGCGGGTTCCGATCCCGACGATCGGCATCGGCGCCGGCCGCGACACCGACGCGCAGGTCCTGGTGTGGCAGGACATGGCGGGCCTCAGGTCCGGCACGATGCCGCGCTTCGTCAAGCAGTACGCCGATCTGCGCGGCATCCTGACGAACGCCGTGACGACGTACGCAGCCGAGGTCGCGAACGGCGCCTTCCCCGGCGACGAGCACACCTTCTAGGACGCGGCGCCCTCGGCGGAGACGTCGAGGGCGAGTGCGGCGGTCCAGCTGAACGAGCGAGCCCCGTGCGCCGCGCCGGTGAACGGATCGACGTACTCGGCGAACCCGGTGTCCTCGGCCAGTCCCACCAGGTCCGCGGCGAGCGCCTCGGCGTACCCGAGCTGCCCGACTTGCGCCAGCCCGCGATGGATCAGCCAGGCTGTGTTGAACCAGCTCGGTCCGCGCCAGTACCGTCCCGGATCGAAGTCGTCCGCGGTGAGGTCGTAGCTCGGCACGAGCCGCGTCTCGCCGAGACGGAACCGCGGACCGACTGCGGTGGCCAGCAACTCGTCGGCAACCGGCAGACCGGGAACGGCCAGCGGCACGAGACCGGCCACGGTCGCTGCACCGATGATCTCGCCGGAGACGACGTCCCGAGACCTGAACAGACCGTCCACGAAGAGCCGCTCGACGAGCGCCCCGGTCAACTCCTCCGCGTACTGCCGGTGCGGCGCCGGGTCGCCACCGATCCGCGTCGCGATGTCCGCAAGCGCATGTTCGGAACAGATCAGCAACGCGTTGAAGCACGGATCCTCGACAGCGAACGCATGCGGAGTGGCCCGGTCGTCGTAGCCGTGATCCCGGTACGTGGCCGCCAGCCCGACGTACCGCCCGTAATCGAGGTCCGTCGGCCGGTCGGTCGCCGAGGCGTGATCGGTGTCGCGCCGGACGAACGACCCGGCCGGCGCGGGCGTGACGCGGGCGAGCGGCCCGTCCCACGCCGGGCTGTTGTCCATGCCCGACTCCCACGGGTGCACGATCGCAACCAACCCGCCGGGGCCGAGCGTACGGCGATCACGCAGGTAGCTGTGCCACCCGGCCAGCGCGGGGTACACCCGCTGGAGGAAGCCGACCTCAGCCGGATCGGCTTGGTACGTGAGCCAGGCGGCCAGCGCATGGATCGGCGGCTGCACGATCCCGGACGTCTCCGTACCGCTCGCCGCGCGGGCCTGCCAGAAGTCCGGGCCCGGGAAGTACGCGTCGCGGGGAACGTCCGCCGAGAACGCGATGTGCGGAATCCGGCCGTCCGGCCACTGCGCCTGCAGGAGCGATTCCAGTTCGGTACGGGCCCGCTCGGCCGCCACGTGCCGCAGACCGATCGCGATGAACGCGGAGTCCCAGCTCCACTGGTGCGGATAGAGCGAGCGGGACGGGACCGTCGACCGGCCGGTCCAGTTCTGGTCGAGTACGGCGGCTGCGTCGGCTCTCATCGGATTCCTCGGGATGGGGTCAGTACTGGCCGAGTGCCAGTCCCTTGGCGAAGTAGCGTTGCGAGACCAGGAACAACAGGGCCGTCGGCAACGATACGAGGATCGCGGCCGCCAGGACCACCGTGTAGCTGGCGCCGCCGCCCTCGGTCGACTGCAGACCGGTCAGCACCGGCATCACCGGTCGGGTGGTGCCGCTCTGGGTCAGGATCAGGCCGAGCAGGAGGTCGTTCCACACCCAGGTCGCCTGCAGGATGAAGACGACGGCCAGTGCACTCGACGACATCGGCAGGTAGATCCGGGTGAAGATCCGGACGGTCTTCGCCCCGTCGACCACGGCGGCTTCGAAGACCGACTCCGCGATCCCGGCGAAGAAGTTGCGCATCACGAACGCCGAGAACGGCAGGCACACGATCGAGTAGATCAGCACCATCCCGCCGAGCGAATCGTAGAGGCCCAGCCGTGAGTAGCTGTCGAACAACGGGATCACCAGCATCTGCAGCGGGAAGACCGAGCCGCAGTAGATGACGAAGAACCAGAGGAACCCGTGCCGCAGCTTCAGCACGATCACCGCGAACCCGACGGTTGCGCCGAGGACGACAGCGATCGCCGGAGAGACCACGCTGTAGATCGCGGTGTTCGCCAACGCCCGCGGGATGTCCGTCCCGGTCGCCACCGAGCTCAGGTTGTCCCACAGCGCTCCCAGCGAGCCCGGCCGCCACAACGTCGACCCGGAGTAGTTCTGGACCGTCTTCCCGGCGTTCGCGAGCAACAGGTAGACCGGGACGAGCCAGAGAGCGCCCATCAGCGCCAGTACTGTCACGCGGATCGCGATCCCGGTACGCGACGGCGTCATTTGCCACCTCCGAGGCTGCTGCTGCTCAGGCTGAGCTGGCGGCGCAGGTAGATGATCGAGGCGCCGACCGTCACGATGCTGAGGAAGATCGCCACCGCGGACCCGAGTCCGTAGTCGCTGTTCACGAACGTGTCGCGGTACATGGTCAGGGCGAGCGTTTCCGATGACCGGGCCGGCCCGCCCTGCGTCATCGCCTGGACGATGTCGAAGGTCTTCAGACCGTTGACAATCGACAATCCGACAACCACGGTCGTCGACGGTCGCAGCAGCGGCCAGGTGATGTTCTTGAACAGCCGGAACCCGGTGGCACCGTCGATCCGGGCGGCCTCCAGCGGCTCCTTCGGGATTGACTGCAATCCGACTGTGAACAACAGGGCATTCACGCCGACGCCCTGCCAGGCGGCGGCGATCACCATCACGACCGTGTTCAGCGGCGAGTCCTGCAACCAGCGCAGCCCGGTGCCCGGCAGGTTCAGGAACTGCAGCGCCTGGGTGAGCGCTCCGCCCGATCCGAGCATGAAGCTCCAGATCACACCGACGGCCACGCCGGACAGGGCGTACGGAACCAGGAACGGCAGCCGCAACCACCCGCTCCCCCGGAACCCGTACGCCAGTACGGCGACGAGCAGACCGAGTCCGACCGGCAGCACCAGCGTTCCGACGACCCAGATCGCGGTGTTCTTCAGTGCGCCGAGGAACGCCGTGTCCGAGAACATCTCGGCGAAGTTGTGCAGGCCGACAAGCTCCGGCGTACCCAGACCGTTGTACTTGGTGAAACTCAGGTAGAACGTGTACAGCACCGGCACGTAGAAGATCAGCAGCACCAGGGCCAGGCTGGGGAGGAGGAAGCCCCGAGCCTGGGCCTGGTACGACGTTGCGCCCGACCGCTTCACCTGGCTATCGCCCGGCCCAGTACTCGTCGGCGGCCGCCTGGATCGCCTTCAGGTACGGCATCGGGTCGCCGCGGTTGGTCAGGAATGCGCTGAACTGCTCCAGCGCAACCGTCCGGATCGGCACCGGCGCCGCCTCGTAGTACCGGTTGTAGTACTCGTACTTGCCGGCGGCAAGCGTCGTCTTGAGCGTCTTCATCTGCGGCGTCGGCGCCTCGGCCTTGGTGTTGAACGGCAGGTTGCCCTGCTGCTTCACCCACGGCTGCTGACCCTGCGGCGACATCCACCACTGGGAGAACTTCAGACCGAGGCTCTTCTGCTTCGAGCTCGCGCCGACACAGACCGGTGCGGTCTCCAGCGCGATCGGCGTACTCGCCCCCGGCTTGACCGCCGGGATCACGAACATGTCGACGTCCTTGCCCATCGTCATCCCGGCCAGCGCGGCGTCGGCCGTGAACCAGGTGCCCTCGGGCGCCATCGCGATCTTGCCCTCACGCATCAGGTCGCGGGCGAAGTCGGTCTGCCCGGGGTCGTTGAAGTACCCCTTCTTCTGCAGGTCGAGCCAAGTGTTCATCACCGCGACCACGCGCGGGTCGGTGTACTTCGCCTTGCCCGTGGACAGGTCGTTGTACAGCTGCAGATCGGTGCCGGCGAGCAACGTCTGGAACCATACGAACGAGAAGTTCTTGGTCTGGTTCCAGAACGGGGTCACGCCGTGCTGCTTGAGGACTGCGGCGACCTGCATCAGCTGGGCCCAGGTGGTCGGCACCTGGATCTTGTACTTGGTGAAGATCGCCTTGTTGTAGAACATCACCCAGTCGTCGACGCTGATCGGCGTGCAGTACTGCTTGCCGTCGACGGTGTACAACTGTCGGACGGCGTCCGTCACGTACCCCTTGTCGACCGCCTCGGTCCACAGGTCCGTCGTCTCCGCGATGACGCCCTGTTCCGCGAGCTCGTCGAGCGCAGTACTGACCTCCCAGGTGAACAGCCCCGGGCTCTCCTTGGTGCGGAACGACTGCCGGATGAACGCCCGGTACGGATCGCCCGAGTACTGCGTGCTCTTGAGGCTGATCCCGATGTCGCGCT
>DASSDE010000176.1:0-3119 GCA_035697365.1 Kribbella sp.
ATCGCGAACTCGGCAATCTCCGGGCAACCGTCACCGCCCAGAACAACAGCGCGTTCACGGCCGTCGTACGAACGACGAGCAGGGCGCGGTTCCACGGCCGAGGGGTGGTAGCGGTCGGCGTAGACCTGGGCGCACTCCAGCCGGTACGCGTCGGAACGGTTCGCGATCGTGCGGCACCCCGCGGCCTGCTCCAACAGGTCACGCGCCGCCAGCATGTCATCTCTCAAGACATCGGTAACAGTTTTTGATCGGGACATCGGTGACGGTTCCGGCGGTCTTGGTGGTGACAGTTCGGTGCGTCGGTGCGGCTGATGCTGCCCTGGCCGGTCGACTGCGCTGGTGTCGAAGAACGAGTCTGTTGATCCTCGCGTCCGCCTCGCGATCACCCAGTGGCCGGCCGACGCACCTCGTGGGGCGGTGACGTCCTTCTGTGCCGAGCAGGGCATCTCGCGCAAGACGTTCTACGAGATCCGGCGGCGCAGCCTGACCGACGGCCCGGCGGCCGCGCTGGAACCACGGTCGCGGCGGCCGAAGTCGAGTCCGTCGCAACTGACCGACGACGTCAAACAGCAGGCGATCGCCGTCCGGGCGGCGCTCGAGCAGTCCGGCCTGGACTGCGGCCCGATCAGCGTGCACGACAAGATGCGCGCAATGGGCCTGGACGTCGTCCCATCGATCGCTTCGCTGGCCCGGATCTTCCGCCGGGCCGGTGTGGCCCGACTGGAACCGCGGAAGAAACCCCGAGCGGCGTGGCGCCGGTTCGTCTACCCGGCACCGAACGCCTGCTGGCAACTCGACGCCACCGAGTACGTCCTCGCCCGCGGCCGCAAGTGCGTGATCTTCCAGCTGATCGATGACCACTCCCGCTACGCAGTCGCCTCCCACGTCGCCTGGAGCGAGACCGCCGAAGCCGCGATCACCGTCTTCGACAAAGCCACCACTGCCCACGGCGTCCCGCAGAAACTCCTGTCCGACAACGGCATCGCGCTCAACCCCTCGCGGCGCGGACTCCTGGGCCAGTTCGTCGTCCACCTGATGGCCCTGGGCGTCGAACCGATCACCGGCAAGCCCTACAAACCCACCACCCAGGGCAAGAACGAACGCTTCCACCAGACCCTGTTCCGCTACCTCGACAAACAACCCCTCGCCGTCGACCTGGCCCAACTGCAAGCCCAGGTCGACGCCTTCGACCACCTCTACAACACCCAACGCCCCCACCAAGGACTACCCGGCCGGGTCACACCCCTGACCGCCTGGCAGGCCACCGACAAGACCGAAACACCCCGCCCCGCCCGCGACCTGATCCGCCTGCCTCCCGCGCCACCCCGCCGCCCCCGAACACCGGCACCCACAGACCTGCCCGACGGCACCATCACCAAGAAACTCACCGCCGGCGGGGGCTTCGTCCTCAACAAAGTCACCTACCAGGTCGACGGACGGCGAGCCTTCCAGCAGGTCCTCGTCATCACCGCCGGCGACAAGATCACCGTCGCCGACCTCGACGGCGAGATCCTCATCGAGCACACCCGACCCGTCCCGGGAATCATCTACGTCGGCAACGGCCACCGCAGCGGCCCACGCCGCGACAGCTGAACCGTCACCGATGTCCTGACACATCAACCGTCACCCATGTCCTGATACAGAACCGTCACCGATGTCCTGAGACATGACATTTTGCGAACCATCCTCAGAGGCGTAGAATCGAACGTATGTTCGAGATCGATCCGGAGTTGCTGGCGACGCGTGACCTGTTGGAGCAGGCCGCGGGATGCCGCACGATCGCGAACCGTTCCGACGCCTACCTGCTGGAGTGCGCCCAGGTCTACGCCGACCGTTTCCACCCGTCAACCGTGGAGCCGCGTCCTGCTCGTCGTTCGTACGACGGTCGTGAACGCGCTGTTGTTCTGGGTGGTGACGGCTGCCCGGAGATCGCCGAGTTCGCGATCGCAGAATTCGCGGTCGTGCTGGGTGTCTCGCCCGGTGTAGGCCGTGACCTGCTTGCCGACGCCCTCGCCCTGCGCCACCGCCTCCCGCGGATCTGGGCCCGCGTTCGGTCCGGTGAAGCGACCCCGTGGAAGGCCCGTCAGATCGCTCGTGCGTGTATCCGTCTGCATCAGGAGGCGGCTGCTTATGTGGATGCGCGGGTCGCGGATGTGATCGACACGATCTCGCCGTACCGGCTGAGCGAGATCGTGGCCGCCGCGAAAAAGGCCGCCGACCCCGGCCTGGCCGCCAAAGATGCCGCAGAGGCGGCGGACAAGCGGGGTGTGTTCATCAGCCGCGACGACGGCCACGGCAACAAGACCTTGTGCATTGTCGCCGCGTCGGCGTCGGTGGACCGGTTGAATGCCACGTTCCGCGACGTCGCCGAAGCTCTGAAGGCCATCGGTGACCTGCGTCTGCTCCAGCACCGCCGAGCCGCTGCTGCTGAGATCTTGTCCGATCCCCGCTTCGCCCTAGAACTCCTGGCCCAGGCCCACCGCGAAACCAGCCCCCTCACCACCCCAAGCACGGGACCCCAGCCAGCCACAGACCCTGACCCGAGCACCCCACCCGCCGCGACCACAGCGCCCGCACCCGCACCCGCGACCACAGCGCCCACGCACGATGCGAGCACAAGCTCCGAGGCAAGCACAGGCTTCAACACGAGCTCAGACTCCAACGCAAGCACGGGTTCCGAGACGAGCACAGCTGCGGCCGACCCGAGCACCGGGCTCGGCTCGAGCACAGGAGACCGGTCAACGAGCGGGGCCGGCACCAAGTCGCAAACTCAGGCCGAGCCTGCCCCAGGACACGCGCCGACCACCGGGCCTGGACCGAGCACGGAGCCTGCCCCGGCCACGAAGTCCGAGCCGGCCACGAAGTCTGAGCCGGCCACGGCATCGGATGATCCGATGGAACCGAACGCCGAGCAGGACTTCGACGGGCTGGTGGAGCCGGTGGGGCCGCCCGAGGACCCATGGCTGGAGGCAACCGCACCACACGATCCCGACCCACCCACCGACCCGTACAACCAACACCCACCCGCCAATCACGCACGCCCAGCTCCCTGCCCAGACCCCTGCCTGGACCTGGAGACGGACATGGAGACGGGATCCGAGGACGAACCTGGCGAAGGT
>DASSDE010000177.1:0-14182 GCA_035697365.1 Kribbella sp.
CTCCGCGAAGACTTCGGCTTCGTAGGCAGCCCCGTCCACGTCCAAATCCGCCCCCGCCAAAAGAACAAGAAACACTGACCCAACCCGGTCAAACCCACCCCCACAGATGCTGTAAGGTATTGCTCGGCTCGTTCGAACAACGAGCCGACGGGCTGTGGCCTAGCTTGGTTAAGGCGCCGGTCTGGGGGACCGGAGAGCCCGAGTTCAAATCTCGGCAGCCCGACCGTCTGAGGGGCACCGATTCTGTCGGTGCCCCTCTCTACGTTTGTCCTCATGGACAACACCGAGAGTCGACGTACCTGGACCGATGCACAGCTGTCCGAAGCGGTGGCGACCAGTCCGTCGTGGCGTGCGGTGGCTCGTGCGCTGGGGTTGAAGAACACCTCCACAGGAGGGATCCGGCGCCATGCGGCAAGGCTCGAGCTGGATACGTCGCACTTCACGGGGCAGCGTCGCTGGTCCGATCAGCGACTCCGCGAGGCCGTCGCGAGCGCCAGTTGCTGGGCGGATGTGATTGTCGCGCTCGGCATTGTCGATAACGGTGCTGAGCGGGTGCGGCTCAAAGGGCATGCCGTCCGCTTGGGCTTGGATTGCACGCACTTGAGGTCGCCGGTGGCCCAGCCTGCACCGAGCGACGTCTTCGACGAGCCGGTCCAGCCCGAGATGCTGCGCTATTCGGCGGCCGCGTTGGCGATGGCGTGGTTCGGCCTCCGCGGCTGCGCTGTGGCCTTGCCGGTCGAGCCGCAGGCGTACGACCTGCTGGTGACGACCTCGAACGGCATCCAGCGAGTGCAAGTGAAGTCCTGTTCGGCCCGCAACTCACGTGGCTATTGGCATGTCGGCATCGGACGCCGCCCGTACGTGCTCGACAAGTCGGCGAGCAAGATGCCGTACGACCCGGAATCGATCGACTTGTTCTTCATCGTTCTGGGCGACGGCAGCATCTATGTGATTCCGAGTTCGGTGCTGGCCGGTCGCGTCGGGATCTCAGCGGAGAACTACTCGCCGTATCGCGTGGGGGATGCGTCGAGTTTGCTGGGTGGGGCGGTCGGTGCGGGGGCCCCGCCGGGTGGATCACGGTACGTTCGCGAGGTCCTTGGGCTTGGGGGTTTCGAGCCGAAGGGATTCGCCTTCGATGTCTACTCGGGGAGTGAGGCGGTCCAGCCACTTCGGGAACCACCAGGCGCGGTCGCCTAGCAGGCTGAGGATGGCGGGGACCAGCGTCATCCGGACCACGAAGGCGTCGATCAGCACGCCGATGGTGAGGCCGAAGCCGATCGCCTTGATGATCGGGTCCTCGACCAGGATGAAGCCGGCGAACACCGACGCCATGATGAGGGCGGCCGCGGTGACGACGCGGGCGCCGTGGCCGAGGCCTTGGACGGTGGCGTCGTTCGCGTGCCGGCCGTGTACGAACTCCTCGCGGACCCGCGACACGATGAACACCTCGTAGTCCATCGCGAGTCCGAACAGGATGCCCATCATGATGATCGGCAGGAAGCTGACCAGCGGCCCGGGGGAGTCGATCCCGACCAGCTTCGCGAGATGCCCTTCCTGGAAGACCGCGACCGTGATGCCGAACGTCGCGCCGATCGTCAGGACGAACCCGAGCGTCGCCT
Organism: Kribbella sp.; assembly: GCA_035697365.1. Lineage (GTDB taxonomy): Bacteria > Actinomycetota > Actinomycetes > Propionibacteriales > Kribbellaceae > Kribbella. The sequence goes on from DASSDE010000177.1 coordinate 1,620, forward strand.
TCAACGGCACCAGGACCGACCGGAACGCCAGCAGGAGCAGCAGGAACGACAACCCGATCACGAGGAACAGGTACGTCGGCAACGCGTCGGACAGCTTGTTCGACACATCGATCCCGACCGCGGTGTTGCCGGTGACGGAGATATTCGCGTCACCCGTCGTGAGCGGCTTGACCGCGGACCGCAGGTTCTTCACCAGATCAGCGGTCTCCGAGCTGGCCGGCCCTGTCTTCGGGATCACCTGCAGCAGCCTTGTCGTACCGTCCTGACTTGCCGCCGCGGGCTGTGCCGCGACGACGTTCGGCAGCGTCTGCGTCTTCCCGAGGACCTGCTGCACCAAGGCGTTCGACGTGGTGGCGTCGTTGCTCTTCACAACCACCACGAGCGGTCCGTTCGCGCCCGGCCCGAAGGCGGCCGCGGTGAGGTCGTACGCGACGCGCTGGTTGGAGCCGGCGGCTGCCGAGGCGCCGTCCGGCAGGGCGAGTTGCATGTCCTTCGCGGGAATCGCCAGCAGGCCGAGTCCGATGATGCCGACGGCAACGATCGGTACGCGGAGCCGGGTGACCAGCCGGCCCCACCGGAAACCGAACCCCTCCTTGTGCGCCGCCGCGGTGGAGGCCTTGCGGAGCCTCCGTGGCAGCACCCGGTTTCCGACGAAGCCGAGCAGTGCGGGCAGCAACGTCAACGCGACCAGTACTGCGGTCAGCACCGTCGCCGCGGCCGCCAGCCCCATCGCGGTCAGGAACGGCACCCCGACCACGGACAGTCCGGCGAGCGCGATCACCACGGTCGCGCCGGCGAACAACACCGCCGATCCGGCCGTGGCCGTCGCGCGCGCCACCGACTCCTCGGGATCCATGCCCTCGCCGAGTTGCGCGCGGTGCCGCGAGCTGATGAACAACGAGTAGTCGATGCCGACCGCGAGCCCGAGCATCAACGCCAGGATCGGCGCCGTCGACGAGACGTCGGTGAACGCCGTGACGATGAACAACCCGGCCATTCCGGCCAGTACGCCGAGCAGCGCCGTCACCAGCGTCATCCCGGCGGCCACCAGCGATCCGAACGTCACGACCAGGACGACGGCTGCGACCGCGACGCCGATGACCTCGGTCGCGCCGATCTCCGGGATGCCGGCCTTGATCTGTCCGCCCGGCACCACCTGCAGGTCGCCGTTGCTCAGTGCGCTGAGTCCGTCGTACCCGTCGCTGCTCTCGTGGGACAGCTCGTCGGCCGGCTTGTCGAACTGAACGCTGATCAGGCCGGTCGTCCCGTCCGGGCTGATCGCCTTGCTGGTGAACGGGTCGACCGCCCCGATCACCTCGGGCACCTTCGTGACCTTGAGGACGGTGGCACCGACCGCTGCCTTCACGGTCGGGTCGGTGAGCGTCTTGCCCTCCGGCGCCTTGACGACGACCGTCGCGGATGCGCCGCTCGCGGCCGGCAGTTCCTGCTTCAGGGCGTCGAGCGCACGCTGCGACTCCGTGCCCGGGATCGAGAACGTGTTCGCGGTCTTGCCTCCGAGCGTCAGCGCACCGACGCCCAGGACCACGAGGAACAGTGCCCACAGCGCGGCGACGAGTCGCCGGCGCTGGTACGAGAACCGGCCGAGCCGGTACAGCAGATTGGCCATCGGGAAAGGCGTCCGTTCAGGTCGGGCGGGCAGGGGCGATCGCCCCGCGGCGGCAGGGAGTTCAGGGGTCGGTGGTCAGGCGCGGCGGAGGAGCCTCCGGAGCGCCACGTCGCAGAGTCTTCGGAGGTCGTCGCCGGTCCGCTCCTGCGCGTGCCGGCACTCGCCGAGCAGGCCGTTGATGGCGAACTTCGCCAGGTCCCGCTCCATCGGGTCGTCGGATCCGGCCATCAGTTCGGTGAGCCGGAGACCGTCCGCGACCAGCGGCGCGATCTCGGGCATCTCCTCGATCACCGGAAGGATGTCCTGCAGTACGTCGACGACACCGCGGTGCTCGACGGCGAGGTCGATGAAGCGCTCGATCGCCAGGTCCTGGGCGGCGGCGCGGGGGAGTTCGGAGGCGGCTTCGACGAGGTTCGCCAGGTCGGCGGCGGCGGGTTCGAGCACGGCGGCGAGTACGGCCGGCTTGCTGCTGAAGTGGTACAGCACCGTGGCCTTGGAGCAACCGGCCGCGGTCGCGATGTCCTGCAAGGACGTCGCGTTGTAGCCGGCCGCCTGGAACAGCTCCATTGCCTGGCGCACGATCTCGCGCCTGGTCCGCTCCCGGGCGGGGGTGGTGACTGCCATGTCAAGCATCTTGACTGACCGATCGGCCAGTTTTCAACCGATCGGTCAGGATTGTGGCCGGGTTCACGCCCTTGCTTTCGGTGTAATGATGTAATTCAGCCCTCGCTCCGCTCGGGGCGGGAGGCGGGACGGCGGCGCGGGACGGTGAGGGTGATGGGTGCAGACGAGGTGCTGGATGCGTACTCCCGGGTGGTCTCCGGAGTGGCCGAACAGCTGATTCCGCGGGTCGCGAGCCTGCGGATCCACAGCCGGCGCGGTGACTCGTCCGGTTCGGCCGTGGTGCTGACCGGCGACGGGCACCTGCTCACCAACGCCCACGTGGTCGGGGACGGCATCGAGGCGACCGCGGACTTCGCGGACGGTACGACGGCGCAGGCGCGCGTGGTCGGCGTGGACCGGCTGTCCGATCTCGCCGTGCTGCGGGCCGACCGCGAGATCCCGGATCCGCCGGAGTACGGCGACGCCGACCACCTGAAGGTCGGCAACCTGGTCGTTGCGGTCGGCAACCCGCTCGGCCTTGCCGGGAGCGTCACTGCCGGCGTCGTGAGCGCACTGGGCAGGTCGTTGCCGGTGCGCAGCGGTTCGGGCCACCGGATCATCGAGGACGTGATCCAGACCGACGCTGCGCTGAACCCGGGCAACTCGGGCGGGGCGCTGGCCGACAGCAACGGCCGGGTGATCGGCATCAACACCGCGGTCGCCGGGATCGGGCTCGGCCTGGCGGTCCCGATGAACCCGACAACGCGCCGGATCATCTACTCACTCCTGCACGACGGGCGCGTGCGCCGCGCGTACCTCGGCCTGGTCAGCACTCCGGCCCCGCTGCAGCCGGCGCTGGCGGAGCGGTTCGACCAGCGGACGGCGCTGCGTGTGGTGGAAGTGATCCCGGCGAGTCCGGCGGCCGCTGCGGGTCTTCGGCAGGGAGACCTGGTGCTCGCAGTCGACGGCGTTCCGCTCCGGGACGCACAGTCGCTGCAGCGGCAGTTGTTCGAGGACGCGATTGCCCGGCGTACGGAGATCACCGCGATCCGGAACAACGCGATGGTGGACGTGATCGCGTACCCGGCCGAGCTCACCGATCGGTAGGCAGGAACTGCGCCGGGTCAACGGCCTGACGGCGCTTCGGGCCGCCGCGGATGCCGTACGAGTCGAGGAGCAGCTCCGCGGCCTCCCGCAGACTCAGGCGGTCCAGGTAGCCCCAGCAGCTGACCCTGTACTGGAACGTGTGCACGACTGGAAACACGTCGCGCCGGGTGGTCAGCGCTGCGCCCAGGTCAAGGTCCCCGGTCCAGACCTGCAGGAGCTCGCGATCTGCGTCGTCCCAGCGCAGGCGGGCGAACTGGTGCCGCCCGGCGTACCACGCCGGAGAGCCCTCGTGCGCCTCACCGAGCCGCGCGTCGGGCAATCGCCCGCACAGCTCGCAGACGTCCCGCCAGGTCGCCATACCGGTGATGTTAACTCCGGAGGGCGGCTCGGAGCAGTACGCAGGTCCCGGGCTTGAGCGGAGCGTTCGGGAACGTGAAGTCGCGCGTGACCTCGGTGAACCCGAAGCTCTCGTGGAGGTCGCGGATCGCGCCGTTGGCGAGGTTGGCGAAGTAGTAGATCTCGTCGGCCCGCTCGGCCGTCCAGCGCATCCGCTCCCGGGTGAGCAGCTCGCCGATCCCGTGCCGGCGACGCTCCGGCGCAATGATCAGGCCGATCAGGTAGTAGCCGTCAGGAGCCGTGTTCGGCGGATCCGCCGGGGAGAGTTGGTGGCGGATCACGGCGCCGTACCCGACGACCGCGCCGTCGATCTCGGCGACAACGGTGTACCGCTCGGGATTCGCCAGGTCGCCCTCCAGCCGCTCCCGGCGCTGCTCCGCGGACCCGCCTGTCCGCGTCACGATCAGCTCCGCGCACGCGCTCAGATCCGCGTCCACCGCCGACCGCACGACCACGTCGACCGCCTGCCGCCGCACCCCCGGCGCATATTCCGCAAATCCACTCATGCGTTCACCCTAGGATCAATCGCATGGACGAGCTGATCCGGCAGGTCGATGACAGCTACCAGCGGGCGGTCTTCAACGGCGAGTACGACGGGCTGCCCGGCGCGGACCGGGCACTCGACGCGGTCGAGGCGGCGCTGCTGGTGCAGCGGGGGCGGATGCTGCACTGCCGGTTCCTCCAGACCCGTACGGAGCAGGCGGGGGAGCTCCCGTACTTCGAGCGTGCGGTGGACCTGTACCGGGGTGTGCATGACGAACGCGGCGAGGCCGAGGCACAGTTCTGGATCGGCTGCTTCCATCAGGTGGTCCGCGATGACAACCCCACCGCCGTGCCCCACCTCAGCAACGCCGCGACGCTGGCCCGGCGCGCGGGTGACGACCTGACTCTCTCCTACGCCCAGCGCCACCTGGGGATCGCCGCCCACATGGCAGGTGAGTACGACGAGGCCAGAGCGCTCCTGGAGGAGTCCACAGCCCTCCGCCGCGCACTGGGCTTCACAGCCGGCGTTGCCGCTAACCTGGTCGGCCTCACGTACCTGGCTATCGCCCAGGGACGTACCGACGAGGCTCGGACCCTGGCCGACGAGGGAGCCGCACTGGCGCAGTCGTCCGGTGCGTCTGCCATCGCCGACCAGGTCGACAGCGCCCGCTCAGCCATCCCCGGCTGACCGCAACTGATCGGCGGCCATCCACAGATCCCGCCGGTCTGTGACTGCGAGCCACGCGGCGTGCACCAGCATGGCGATGTCCCCGCCGGCGACCACCAGGAGATCGTCGAGGACCTCGTCGGGAAACGTAGGCTCGCTGTAGCAGTCGTGCCACGCCAGCTCGGTCAGCTCGATCAGCTCGAGAGCCACAGCGGCCTTGCGCCCGAACTCCTGCTGGAACCGCGGCCTGCGCGCCGCGCGCCGTTGTTCGCTGCCGACTACCACCCGCGTTCGCGCCATTCGGCGACGTGGGGGCGTTCGGCGCCGAGGGTGGTGTCGCCGCCGTGGCCGGGGTAGACCCAGGTCTCGTCGGGGAGGGTGCCGAAGAGTTTGGTCTCGACGTCGTCGATCAAGGCCGTGAAGCGCGCCTTGTCGCCCTGGGTGTTGCCGACCCCGCCCGGGAACAGCGAGTCGCCGGTGAACACGTGCGGCGGGCCGTCCGGGTCGTCGTACACGAGGGCGATCGAGCCGGGCGTGTGGCCGACCAGGTGGATGACGCGCAGGCTGCTGCGGCCGACGGCGATGTGGTCGCCGTCGTCGACGAGCTGGTCGGTCGGTACCGGAATGCCCTCGGCGTCGTGGCGTCCGGCGACCGTGGTGGCACCCGTGCGGGCGACGACCTCGGCCAGCGCCTCCCAGTGGTCCTTGTGACGGTGGGTGGTGACGACCCGCGCGATCCCGCCGTCGCCGATCACCCGGAGCAGTGTGTCCGGTTCGTTCGCGGCGTCGATCAGGACCTGCTCGTCGGTCTGCCGGCAGCGCAGCAGATACGCGTTGTTCTCCATCGGCCCGACCGCGACCTTGGTGATCATCAGCTGGGCCAGCTCGTGGGTCTGCGCCGGTCCGCCGACCTTGACGTTCCCGTGGTACTCGGGCATCTCGTGCTCTCCCTGATCTAGGTGACACCGCAGATCCTTGCACCTCCGGCCGGGTTGCATCGAGCACGGTCGGCGATCGAATATACTTTCGAAGCGACGACCCCGATCCGGTGGCGGAAGTTTTTGTCGGTGGCCCTCGTTAGCATGACCGGGCAGGCCGGAGAACCGTCCGGAAACCCCTCGAGAACGGCTGAGAGTGAGCTTGTGTCTGACCGTCTGATCGTGCGTGGAGCACGTGAGCACAACCTGAAGGACGTCTCGGTCGACCTGCCGCGGGACGCCATGATCGTCTTCACCGGCCTGAGCGGCTCGGGGAAGTCCAGCCTGGCCTTCGACACCATCTTCGCCGAGGGTCAGCGCCGCTACGTCGAATCGCTCTCGGCGTACGCACGGCAGTTCCTCGGCCAGATGGACAAGCCGGATGTCGACTTCATCGAGGGCCTGTCGCCGGCCGTCTCGATCGACCAGAAGTCGACCTCGCGGAACCCGCGGTCCACGGTCGGCACGATCACCGAGGTGTACGACTACCTCCGGCTGCTGTTCGCCCGCGCCGGTCGCCCGCACTGTCCGGAGTGTGGCGAGCCGATCGCGCGGCAGACGCCGCAGCAGATCGTCGACCGGGTGCTGGAGCTCGACGAGGGCACCCGGTTCCAGGTGCTCGCCCCGGTCGTCCGCGGCCGCAAGGGGGAGTATCTGGACCTTTTCCGCCAGCTGAGCGGTCAGGGTCTGTCGCGGGCCCGGGTGGACGGCGAGACGATCCAGCTCACCGACCCGCCGAAGCTCGACAAGCAGAAGAAGCACGACATCGAGGTGGTCGTCGACCGGCTCGCGGTGAAGGGCTCCGCGAAGCAGCGGCTGACCGACTCCGTCGAGACCGCGCTCGGTCTGGCCAGCGGCCTGGTCGTGCTCGACTTCGTCGACCTTCCGGAGGACGACCCGCACCGCGAGCGCCGCTTCTCCGAGAAGCTCGCCTGTCCGAACGACCACCCGCTGGCGATCGACGAGCTCGAGCCGCGGTCGTTCTCCTTCAACTCGCCGTACGGCGCCTGCCCGGTCTGCACGGGGCTCGGCACCCGGATGGAGGTCGACCCGGAGCTCCTGGTGCCCGACCCGTCCAAGTCGCTGGACGAGGGCGCGATCCAGCCCTGGTCCGGGCAGAACGTCTCTCAGTACTTCGAGCGCCTGCTGGACGCCCTGGCGAAGGACCTGAAGTTCAAGACCAGTACGCCGTTCGGGGAGCTGCCCGCCAAGGCGAAGAAGGCGCTGCTCACCGGTCACGACAAGCAGGTCCACGTCTCGTACCAGAACCGCTACGGCCGCGAGCGTTCGTACTACACAACCTTCGAGGGCGTGATCCCGTACGTCGAGCGCCGGCACGCGGAGGCGTCCAGCGACACCGGGCGGGAGCGCTTCGAGGAGTACATGCGCGAGGTGCCGTGCCTGGCCTGCAACGGCGCCCGGCTGAAGCCGATCTCGCTCGCGGTCACTCTCGGCGGGAAGAACATCGCCGAGATCAGCGCGATGTCGATCGACGAGGTGCACGCGTTCCTGGTGCAGATGGAGCTCTCGCCGCGCGAGAAGCAGATCGCCGAGCGGGTCGTGAAGGAGATCGGCGAGCGGCTGCGGTTCCTGCTCGACGTCGGTCTGGACTACCTGGCGCTGAGCCGGCCGGCGGGTTCGCTGTCCGGCGGTGAGGCGCAGCGGATCCGGCTCGCGACGCAGATCGGCTCCGGCCTGGTCGGCGTGCTGTATGTGCTGGACGAGCCGTCGATCGGTCTGCACCAGCGTGACAACCGGCGGCTGATCGAGACCCTGGTCCGGCTCAAGGAGCTCGGCAACACACTGATCGTCGTCGAGCACGACGAGGACACCATCGACCACGCCGACTGGGTCGTCGACATCGGTCCGGGCGCGGGCGAGCACGGCGGCCAGGTGGTCGTGTCCGGCACCGTGGAGGACCTGCGCAACCACCCGGACTCGATCACCGGTCAGTACGTGTCCGGTCGCCGCGAGATCCCGATCCCCGCGGTGCGCCGGCCGCTCACCGAGGGCCGCGAGCTGACCGTGTACGGCGCCCGGCAGAACAACCTCAAGGACCTCGACGTGACCATCCCCCTCGGGGTGTTCGTCGCGGTCACCGGGGTGTCCGGCTCGGGCAAGTCGACGCTGGTCAACGACATCCTCTACACCTCGCTGGCGCGGCAGATCTACGGCGCCCGCGCGGTGCCGGGCAGACACACGAAGATCTCCGGCATGGAGCTGGTCGACAAGGTCATCCACGTCGACCAGTCGCCGATCGGCCGGACCCCGCGGTCCAACCCGGCGACGTACACCGGCGTCTGGGACCACGTCCGCAAGCTGTTCGCGGAGACCCCCGAGGCGAAGGTTCGCGGGTACCAGCAGGGTCGCTTCTCGTTCAACGTCAAGGGCGGCCGCTGCGAGGCCTGCTCGGGCGACGGCACGCTGAAGATCGAGATGAACTTCCTCCCGGACGTGTACGTTCCGTGCGAGGTGTGCCACGGCGCTCGGTACAACCGCGAGACGCTCGAGGTGCACTACAAGAACAAGACGGTCGCGGACGTGCTGGACATGCCGATCGAGGAGGCGTCGGAGTTCTTCGCGGCGATCCCAGCCATCTCGCGGCACCTGAAGACACTCGTCGAGGTCGGTCTCGGGTACGTTCGTCTCGGCCAGCCGGCGCCGACGCTGTCCGGTGGTGAGGCGCAACGGGTGAAGCTGGCGTCCGAGCTGCAGCGCCGCTCGACGGGCCGGACGGTGTACGTGCTGGACGAGCCGACCACGGGTCTGCACTTCGAGGACATCCGCAAGCTGCTCGGCGTGCTGAGCGGCCTGGTCGACAAGGGCAACTCGGTGCTGGTCATCGAGCACAACCTCGACGTCATCAAGACCGCCGACTGGCTGATCGACCTCGGCCCCGACGGCGGCCGTCGCGGCGGCACCCTGGTCGCCGAGGGCACCCCGGAGGAGGTGGCGGCGAACCCGGCGTCCTACACCGGGCAGTTCCTCGCCGAGATCCTCGAGGGGCGCGCCGCCAAGCCGAGCGCGCGCAAGCGGCCGGCGGCGGAGGTCCTTCCCGCCAAGAAGTCGTCCGCGAAGAAGGTCGCCGCGAAGAAGGCGCCCACGAAGGCGGATGCGGCTGTCAAGACAGCGGCGGTCGCCAAGAAGGCTCCGGCCGGCCGGACAACGGCGACAAGGGTGGCCGCGAAGAGCACCGGATCGAAGTCCACCGCCACGAAGACCAGCGCCGCGAAGACCGCCGCCGCGAAGAAGGCGCCGGCCAGGAAGCGCGCTGCCGGCTAGCGGTTGGCTGCCCCAGCGACCGTTGTTGATTGCCGGCGGCAATCTTCTGTCGGCGACACCGGGTAGCAGGAGCTTCACAGTCGTGTCACGCGGACCTTTCGATCAGCATCGAAAGGTCCGCGCAGGTGGTGGTTGCGCACCGTGTTGACCTGCGCTGCCAACTATCGTGGCGTTCGCGGCGCAACCACACTGTCGAAGGAGAAACCGTGACCGGACGCTGGGACATGGGTCAGGACACCCTGAGCCAACTGGCCAAGAAGACCTCGACCGGAACCCAGGACCTTGGTGGCCTGGTGAAGCGACTGGTCGCGGCCGCGCAGCCGCTCGAGGGCAAGATGAGCGGCGCGGGCAAGCAGATGTTCGACGCGTTCAAGGCGAACGTCGACGGGATCGCCGGCGACCTGAATGCCGGGCTGGCCGCCATCAACCAGGGTCAGTCGGGGATGGACACCGCCTTCCGTACCGGTGACAGCGAGATGGCCGACACGGCGAAGAAGAACCAGGGTGCGGCCGACTTCAACGCCGCCAAGTTCGGCAAGCGCTGAGAGGGGAACGCAGATGGCAAACCGCAACAGCTACGACACCGCGGCCTCGGGCGAGGTCCAGAGCACGATCAACAGCCTGTCCGGCCAGATCACGAGCCTGATTGCGGCCCACAAGCAGAACGTCACCGCCGCACTGTCGGACGCCTCGGCGAGCGGCGTGACCGAGAACTACCGGGCCGTCGAGGACCGCTTCAACAAGGCGGCCGAGCAGACGCTGGCGATCATCGGATCGCTGAAGGAAACCCTGTCGCAGAACGACGCCACCGCGGCGGCCACCTTGAAGAAGGCCAGCGCCGCGGTCGACAACATCGGCGGCTGATTACCGGACCCGCAGGAGCACCACCCGCCCCGGACGTTCCCCTGACTGGGGCACGTCCGGGCTCGTTGTGGGCAAGGTCCGGCTGACCAGAGGGAGTTGACAGTGGACTGGAACATCGATGTCGCGGGCGTCAACGACGTACTGCAGAAGACCGCGACGGCGGCCGAGCCGTTCGACGGACTCGCGAAGACTTACGGCAGCTCGTTGCAAGGACTGTCGGAGGGTCTGAACTGGCAGAGCTTCTCGGTCGTCGCTGCGTCGTTGGGCGAGTACGCCCAGCACTGGGCGCCGAACCTCGAGGCCGCGGCCAAGCAGGTCGGCGCGTCGGTCACCGGCGCGTCGAACGCGGTCAAGGCGTACATGGCAGGTCAGGAGGAGATGGCGATGACCGCGCAGCGGGCCGCCAAGGCCGGTGTCATTCCGGATCCGCCGGGCGGGGCCAACGCCGGCCGGGGATCGGCCAGGGCGGTATGACCGACCACAACCCGGTGCCGGACGTACCGGACGATGTTGCCCAGGCCGGCCGGGCGCGGCTTGCCGAGTGGCTGAACGCCGACGCGCCGACTCCCGAGCACCGGACGTCTCCGGAAGAGCTGGCCGGCTGGGCGGCGTACCAGGCCGAGGAGTATCTGGTCTTCGTGCCTCCGGGCTACTCGAACGTGATGTTCCTGGTGGCCGACCACGGCATCACGTCGTTCCAGCCGAGCCAGCAGTCGCTGGATCAGGCGATGATCGCCGCCCGTCCGCAGGCCTGACCGCCATCCGCCGTACCTGATGCATTCTGCCGACCCGCGTGTGACCGAGGACTGAGTTGCCATGATCAAACCCGAAGGCATCCCGATCGCCGAGCTGACCAAGGTGATCCAGACGATCGATGCTCACGACCAGGTGCTGCGCGACATCGGTCCGAAGTTCACGCTGCTCGGGCAGGACGTGAACCGGACCTTCAAGGGTCTGGCGCCGCACTACGAGGCGCCGGAGCGGGACCTGCTGATCGGCTCGACGCAGATCATCGAGAACAAGCTGGGGGAGTTCGGGCCCACGCTGCCGACGATGGCGGGTCACCTGCGGAACCTGGCCGGCGCCACGCAGGAGAAGCTGACGCAGCTGACGAACATCCGGACCGAGGCCTACGACTGGCATCGCCGGAAGAACGGCAATCCGGAGTGGCAGAACGATCAGGACATGATCGACGACAACAACCGGATGGTCAAAGACGTCACCAAGATCATGCAGGAGGAGCTGCCGGCGATCTGCTTCACCGCGGCGAACGCGATCGCTCAGCTTTACGGCGGCCGGCCGTGGGACGTGAAGACCGGCGTCCGGGAGGGTGACCAGCCGCCGCCTCCGCCGGACGAGGACAAGGAGCAGGAGCCGCCCGCCTGGGGTACCGAGGAGGAACGCGACAAGCCCTGGTGGCAGGACTGCCTGGAGTTCCCCGTCAACGCGGTCGTCGGTGTTCTCACCGTCGTCGGTGAGACCGTGCAGAGCATCCTGACCTTGATCCCGGTGCTGCCCGCGCTCGGCTCGATCGGTCCACTGCGGGACTTCATGCACGACAAGCTGCACTGGGACATGCCGACCTGGCAGCAGGCGGGGGACTCCTGGAAAGGGCTGGGGATGATGGTCGCGCAAGTCGTGACCGCCCCGTACCAGCTTGCGTGGGCGGCGTTCGACTCGGTGACCGGCCTCGACACCCGGCCGGATGCGGTCAAGGAGTTCGGTGAGAAGGGCCTCACCATGGGCAAGGAGATGCTCAAGGGGTTCGTGGCCTGGGACGAATGGAGCAAGAACCCGGGCAAGGCGTTCGGGATGGCGCTGACCAACGTCGTCGCGACCGTCGCCAGCGGTGGTAGCGCGGGTGCCGTCAAGACCGCGGCGATGGCCGGCAAGTTCGGCGCGGCGAGTATGACGGTGGCGAAGGTCGCCGGCGTCGCGGAAAAGCTGCAGGTCACGCGGGGCGCCCTGCACGACGCGGCCCTCGGTGCGGTGACGAAGATCCCGAAGGTCGCCGACGTCGTGAACGGGATGTCGAAGATCCCGATCGTCGGCGAGACCTTCAAGATGCAGAACCTGACGAAGGTCGACGTACCGAAGCTCGACGCCCCGAACGTCGAGACCCACACCCCGGCCAACACACCGCACGGCTCGGTGGACACGCCGTCCGTCCACACCACCTCCGTGGACGCGCCGTCCGTTCACGCCCCGTCGGTGGAGTCGCCCTCGGTCCACACGCCGAACCTCGACGCACCGTCCGCCCACACAGGCGGCGCCGACCCCGCACCCGTCTCCCACGCAGGCACCAACACCCCAACCGCACACAGCAACCCCAGCACGCCGGTCTCCCACACGGACCCCGGTACGCCGACCTCGCACACCGACCCCGGTATGCCGGCGTCGCACACGGATCCCGGCACGGCTGCATCCAGCCCGCACACACCCGCGCACACCCCGGCTGCGACGCCCAACACACCAAGCGGCACACACGCGCCCGACCCCGCCACGCACACACCGGCCGCCACACACACGCCGGAACCGGCAACGCACACGCCGGAGC
>DASSDE010000178.1:0-4256 GCA_035697365.1 Kribbella sp.
ATGATTAGCTCTGATTGCATTGCTATCCTTACTCTTCTGCTCGCTATCAGATGGCGATTTCTATCCAGCCCAACTGACAGCTGTTCTTGTGCGTGATCTCTACCATCGCAAGGTGAGGTGAGGTGAGGTGAGGTGAGGTGAGGTGAGGACGGCGCGGCGTGGGGCGGGGTGCAGGGGGTTAGGTCGTGGGTTGGCAGTTTTGGCAGGTGCCTACTAGGGCTACTTGTTCGGGGGCTAGGTGGAAGCCGAGGTCGCGGGCGAGCTTCTTGCGGGCGGATTCGAGGATGTCGCCAGGGGCGTCGTACACGGTGCCGCACTCGGAGCAGCGCAGGTGCAGATGCCGGGGGGCGAGGTCGCCGGCCAGGTGGTACGTCGTGCCGGCCCGACCGAGGTGGACGTGCGTGACGAGGCCGAACTCGCCGAGCGCGTCGAGGGCGCGGTAGACGGTGGCGCGGTGGATCCCCGGGCGGAGTTGCTCGGCCCGTTCGCCGATCTGCTCCGCGCTCAGGTGCTCCTCGGTCCCCGCAAGCACCTCGACCACCGCGAGCCGCGCCGGAGTCACCCGCTCCCCCCGCTCCCGTAACCGCTGCGCACTGACCTCAACCGCACTAGTCATCCGCGCTCCCCCATCCGGGACCTGCTGACCTCAACCGCGCTAGTCATCCGCGCTCCCACAGCCGGGGCCCGCCGATCCGCACCGCACCCTGCATCCGTGCACCCCCACTCGGGACGCGCTGACCTGCATCGCACTCTTCATCCGCGCTCCCGCGGTTGGGGCGGGCTGAGCTGCGTTGCACTTGTCATCCGCGCTCCTCTGTTGTCCGGCGTTCTAGACCCGTCCCAATGTACTTTCCGGGTACCACGTCTCACACCTGGGGGAACTCCGATGAGTGACCAGCCGAACGCCGTCGTGCGCCAGGGCGCCGCCGCCTTGCGGGGAGTCGCCCGGAACGTACAGTTCCGCTCCGAGGTCGGCGCCAGCCGGCATGCCGTCCAAGTACTCACCTTCCGGCTCGAGCAGCACGACGCCCTCGGCACCGAACTGGCGCCGGTGCTCGTCGAGCTGCGGGGAGCAGCCCTCGAGGGTCAGGTCCTCGACGGCGAAGAGGTGACCGTTGCGGGCAAGTGGCGGCACGGCCTCGTCGTAGCGCAGGAAGTGGTGAGCCAGACCACCGGCGCCTCGGTGCGCGCCCGAAAGCCGTCGGCCTGGCTCTTCGTCCCGCTGGTGATCCTGCTGCTCATGGTGCTCGCGGTCTTCGCGCTCGTGGCGGTGGCGATCACCCGCGGCTGAGGCCCTCAGGACTTCTTCGCGGGCGCCTTCTTCGCGGTGGTCTTCTTGGCGGCGGCCTTCTTGGTCGTCGTCTTCTTGGCAGCCGTCTTCTTCGCCGCGGTCTTCTTGGCGGCGGTCTTCTTGGCGGCGGTCTTCTTCGCGGGTGCCTTCTTGGCCGGCCGCTTCACCGGGCCGCGGGCGCGCTTGTCCGCGAGCAGCTCGGCCGCGCGGAGCAGCGAGATGGTCTCCACCGAGTCGTCCTTGCGGAGCGTCGCGTTGGTCTCCCCGTCGGTGACGTACGGACCGAAGCGCCCCTCCTTCACCACGATCGGCTTCTTCGACTCCGGGTCCTCGCCCAGCTCCTTCAGCGGCGGTGCAGCAGCCCGCCGACCACGCTGCTTCGGCTCCGAGTAGATCTTCAGAGCCTCCTCGAGCGTGATCTCGAACATCTGCTCCTCGGTCGACAGCGACCGCGAGTCCGTGCCCTTCTTCAGGTACGGCCCGTAGCGCCCGTTCTGCGCCGTGATCTCGTCGCCCGACTCCGGGTCCTTGCCGACCACCCGCGGCAGCGACAGCAGCTTCATCGCGTCGTCGAGCCCGATCGCGTCCAGCGTCATCGACTTCAGCAGCGAACCGGTCCGCGGCTTCGCGCCCTTCGGCGCGTCCTCCGGCAGCACCTCGGTCACGTACGGACCGAAGCGGCCCGCCTTCGCGACCACCTTCAGGCCGGTGTCCGGCGCAGTGCCCAGCTCGTGCTCGACGCCCGACGGCTGCTCGAGCAGCTCCTGCGCCTTCTCGACGGTGAGCTCGTCCGGCGGCAGGTCCTCGGGGACGTTCGCGCGGCGCTCGTCCTTGTCCTCGACGTACGGACCGTAGCGGCCGACGCGGAGCACGATCCCGGAGTCGTCACCGCCGACAGCGAACGTGGACATCTGCCGGGCGTCGATGTCGCCGAGGTCGGTGACCATCGACTTCAGGCCCTCGAGGTTGTCGTCGCCGAAGTAGAACCGCGCCAGCACGCCCTCGCGCTGCAGGTCACCCGCGGCGACCTCGTCGAGCACGTCCTCCATCGTCGCGGTGAACGCATAGTCCACCAGCCGGGTGAAGTGCTCCTCGAGCAGCCGGACGACCGCGAACGCGAGCCAGGCCGGAACCAGCGCCTGACCCTTCTTGTAGATGTACCCGCGGGCGACGTTGGTCCCGAGGATGGTCGCGTACGTCGACGGGCGCCCGATCTCGCGCTCTTCCATCTCGCGGATCAGCGTGGCTTCGGTGTAGCGCGCCGGCGGCTTGGTCTCGTGCCCCGAGGCGATCACCTCGGACGCGGGCAGGACGTCGCCCTCGGACACGTCCGGCAGCCGCGTCTCCTGGTCGTCCGTCCCCGCGGACGGGTCGTCCGCACCCTCGACGTACGCCTTGAGGAACCCGTGGAACGTGATCACCCGGCCGGACGACGTGAACTCGCACTGCTCGCCGGTGCCGGCCGTCGCGTCGATCTTGATCGAGACGCTGTTGCCGATCGCGTCCCGCATCTGCGACGCGATGGTCCGCATCCAGATCAGCTCGTACAGCCGGAACTCGGTGCCACTCAGCCCGGTCTGCGCCGGGGTCTGGAACGTCTCGCCGGCCGGCCGGATCGCCTCGTGGGCCTCCTGGGCGTTCTTCACCTTGGAGGTGTAGACGCGCGGCTTGTCCGGCAGGTACGACGCGCCGTACAACTCGCGGACCTGCGCCCGGGCGGCGGTGATCGCGGTGTCCGAGAGCGTGACACTGTCGGTACGCATATAGGTGATGTTGCCGTTCTCGTACAGCCGCTGGGCAACCTGCATGGTCTGCGACGCGGACATGCCGAGCTTGCGGCCGGCCTCCTGCTGCAGCGTGGTGGTCCGGAACGGCGCGTACGGCTTGCGGCTGTACGGCTTGGACTCGATCGACCGGACGGTGAACTGCGAGTCCCGCAGCGCACCGGCCAGCGCGGTCGCGGCGGCCTCGTCCAGGTGGACCGTGTTCGCGCCCTTGAGCTCACCGATCGAACTGAAGTCGCGGCCCTGCGCCACCCGCTTGCTGTCCACCGAGACCAGGCGGGAGGGGAAGAGTCGCGGGTTCCGGTTCTCGCCCGCGTCCAGGGTGGCGTCGAGATCCCAGTACGAGGCGCTGCGGAATGCGATCCGCTCACGCTCGCGGTCGACCACCATCCGGATCGCGACCGACTGCACGCGGCCCGCCGACAGCCGCGGCATGACCTTCTTCCACAGCACCGGGGAGACCTCGTACCCGTACAGGCGGTCGAGGATCCGGCGCGCCTCCTGGGCGTCGACCAGGTCCTCGTCGATGTCGCGGGCGTTGCCGACCGCGTCCTGGATCGCCTTCGGCGTGATCTCGTGGAAGACCATCCGCTTGACCGGGACCTTCGGCTTCAGTTCCTCGAGCAGGTGCCACGCGATGGCCTCGCCCTCGCGGTCCTCATCTGTCGCCAGGAAGAGCTCGTCGGCGCCCTTGAGCAGATCCTTGAGTTTGCGGATCTGCGCCTTCTTGTCCGCCGGTACGACGTACAGCGGATCGAAGTGCTCGTCGACGTTCACCCCGAGCCGTGCCCAGGGCAGGCCCTTGTACTTCGCCGGGATCTCGTCCGCCCCGCTCGGCAGGTCCCGGATGTGGCCGAAGCTGGACTCCACCACGTACCCGGACCCGAGGAAGCCGGCGATCATCCGCGCCTTCTTCGGCGACTCGACGATCACCAGACGGGTCCCTGCCGCTGTTTTGGTCCCTGCTGCCCCTGCCACTGCGCTCCCTACTGTTCTCGTCCTGACGAAACGCCCCTGTCCCGACGTCTGTTCCCCCGAGCACAGACCGACCTGCCCGAGGACAGAGTACGGCCGACGGCAACGCATTTCGCATCGCGTCTCTCAACGCACGGTAACCGGTGCAGCCGCCTGCGCGCCTCCCAGGGTTTCAGAAAGTGGCCGAAGACACCGCCGTCAACCCC
>DASSDE010000179.1:0-3200 GCA_035697365.1 Kribbella sp.
CCGGCAGCAGCGCCAGGCCGATGATCGTGATCACCGAACCGGTGACGACCGGCGGGAAGAACCGGATCAGCTTGCTGAAGTACGGCGCGATGAAGAAGGTGGCGAGCCCCGCGACCAGTACGGCGCCGTAGATCACCAGCAAACCGTTGGTACCACCACCGGCCGCGAGCCCGATCGCAATCATCGGCGACACTGCCGTGAACGTGACGCCCTGCAGCAGCGGCAGCCGGACACCGACCTTCCAGAAGCCGACCGACTGGATGATGGACGCGATGCCGCAGGTGAACAGGTCGGCGTTGATCAGGTGGATGAGCTGCTCGGTGCTGAGCCCGATCGAACTGGCGAGCAGGATCGGCACGATCACCGCACCGGCGTAGAACGCCAGCACGTGCTGCGCGCCGTACACCGCGAGCTTGCCCGGGGGCAGTACCTGATCAACAGGGTGCCGGCTGGGTCGCAGGTTTGCCTTCATCGGGGACACGCTCCTCGGCTGCGTGGGGCGGTGCTGGCTGGGCGGGGGATTTCGACCTGCCCCTGAGCATCGACTCAGCGCGTCCCGGATTGCACCCGGTGAACCTCCGAAGATGAACGACCGGAGAACACCCCGTTTTGTGCGATCACACAATCACAGCGATTTGAGTGCCAGAAACACGTCGACCCGGTCCTCGAGGGTCGACAGATCGCGTCCGGTCAGTTGCTCAACGCGTTCGATCCGGTAACGAACGGTGTTGACGTGCAGATGCAGCGACTCCGCCGTCCGGGTCCAGGAACACGAGCACGCGAGGAACGCCTGGAGCGTGGTCAGCAGGTCGGCTCGGGTCCGCCGGTCGTGGTCCAGTACGGCGCCGAGGACGCGGTTGCTGTACGTACGCCGAACGTCGTCGGGGAGCGTGGCGAGCAGCAGGACGTGCGACGCGACCTCGTCCGACGTCACGACCGAGACCGGTGCGCGGGCGGCACCCGCGGCGCGCTGTGCGAACCGGGCCTCCTCGAGCGCGCCCGCGAGCGCGTCGATCGACGTCTCACCGCTGATCCCGACCGCGAGATGCGCCCGGTTGAGGCCCGGCGCGAGCCGTACGAACGCGCGCCGTACGTGCTCGGGAAGCTCGGGAGTGAAGGGCAGGAAGGCGACCAGCAGACCGTCCCGCCCGGGCGCCACGACCGCCGGGCCGACCGTGAGCGCGACATCTTCGAGCAGGGTGAGTGCGACCTCGCTCGGACCGTCGCCGCGCAGCTCGGCGACCGCGACGACCATCGGCCGTTCGGAGTGCGCACCCGCCTGGCGAAGGCGCGCTGCGACCTCGGGCTGCGGCGCGCCCGACTCGACCAGCGCGAGCGCATCCGCGACCAGCGGGCGGAGCGCTCGGCGCCCCTCGTCGCGGCGGGCGCGGTCCAGGGCGGCGATCGCGCACAATTCGTGCACTGCCTCGACGTGATCGCGGGACCAGTCGTTGTGGTCGCCGTCGATGACCAGGAACCACGCGGTCAGCCGGTTGCCGAGCCCGGATCCGACCGGGAACAGGCTGTACGACGCGCCGAGCGTCTGCGCGACCGCCGGCGTCCGATCCGCCGTCAGGAACTTGCGGCTCACCGCGTCGACCGTGTCCGGGTCCAGCTCACCCGGACCCGGTACGACGTGCCGCCCGGTCGGTGTCAGCACCCGGCAGTCGTGCCCGATCTCGGCCGAGATCCGCGCCGCGAGCTCGTCGAGGCTGCGTCCCGCGGCGATCGACGACAGCAGTTGCCGCTGCCGCACCAGACTCGCCGACAGTCGCGCGCCGGTCTCGGCCGAGCCGGCCGCGGCGACGTACTCCGTGACATCCGCGAACGCGATCTCGATCGGTACCTCGATCAGCGTCACCTCGTGCTGCCGGCAGGCCGCCACCAGATCCGCCGGTACGTCGCCCAGCTGCGCCTTGCCCGCGAGGATCGTGGTCGCGCCACGAGCCGCCATCGATGCGACGAACGCCTCGCTGTCCGCGGGCTGCCGCCGCCAGACGAGGCCGGTCAGCACCACCTCGCCGCCGCTCAGGTATCGCCCCGGCTCGAGCAGGTCGGTCGTCACGAGCCGTCCGATCGGCCGGTCCAGGACGCCGCCCGCGGAGTAGAGCAGGCGCAGCCCGAGCTCCGGCGCGTCGAGCAGTTCGGCCAGTAGCACGACGTACCTCCGCAATGAGTTCTTTAGAGGAAAGTACAACGCGCGCCCCCGCGAGGGACAGGCCCATCCGACGCTTGACGGCCTCGATCCACGGACTTATGGTCGTTCCGCAGAACAGAAATCAAGTTCCACAATGCGGAAGTTGGATCAGCATGAGCCACCAGTTGCGGTACACGGTGAACTGTTCGTTGCTCTTCACCGAGCTGCCCCTGCTCGAGCGGCCGGCGGCGGCCCGGAAGGCTGGGTTCAGCGCGGTCGAGTTCTGGTGGCCGTTCGTCGAGGCGGTCCCGCCGGACCGTCAGGTCGACGCGTTCGTCGCCGCGATCACCGATGCCGGCGTCCGGCTCAGCGGCCTGAACTTCTTCGCCGGCGACATGCCCGGCGGCGATCGCGGCCTGGTGTCCTGGCCGAAGCGGTCCGGCGAGTTCCGCGACAACATCGACGTCACGATCGGCATCGGCGAGCGCCTCGGCACCCAGGGCTTCAACGCCCTGTACGGGAACCGCGTCGACGGCGCCACCGAGCGGGAACAGGACGAGATCGCGGTCGAGAATCTCGGGCTGGCCGCCCAGGCTGCCGCTCGGATCGGCGCCACGGTCCTCGTCGAGCCGGTCAGCGGCGCCGGGCAGTACCCGCTGAAGCTCGCCGCCGACGCCCTCGGCGTGCTCGACCGTGTCCAGGCCGCGTACGACGTACCGAACGTCGGGCTGCTCGCGGACCTGTATCACCTCGCGGTCAACGGCGACGACGTCGACCGGGTGATCGCCGACCACACCGACCGGGTCGCCCACGTACAGATCGCCGACCACCCGGGCCGCAACGAGCCCGGTACCGGCACGCTCCCGCTCGACCGCCAGCTCGAAACCCTGGAGTCCCACGGCTACAGCGGCTGGATCGGGCTCGAGTACAAGCCGTCCACCACCTCAGATGCAAGCTTCGGCTGGCTGCCGTTCGAGCGCCGCCGAGCCTGATCCTCAGGACACAAGGAGACGAATCATGACCAACATCGCCTTCATCGGCCTCGGCATCATGGGCAACCCGA
>DASSDE010000180.1:0-7100 GCA_035697365.1 Kribbella sp.
CGAACGGCGCGATCCCCGCGACGGTGAAGGCCACACAGATCTCCGGCCCGTCGTTCACCGGCGGCGCGGCCTACCTCGGCGTACCGGCCAGCAGCCCGAGCAAGGACGCGGCCCTCAAGGTGGCGAACTTCGTCCTGCAGCCTGAGCAGCAGGCGCTGATCGTCAAGGACATCTCCGGCTACCCGGCGATCTCGCTCGACAAGCTGCCGCAGGAACTGCAGACCAAGTTCGCCAACGCGGACACGAACAACCTCCGCAAGGGCTACTTCGACTCGATGACGAAGGACCTCAACAACCTCTGGGACCAGAAGGTCCCCGGCAAGTGACGGCGGAGGCGGAGGCCCGCCCCGCGGTGATCCGGCCCGCCGCCGCACGGGCGACGGCGGGCAGTACGCGCGGCTTCCTGATGGCGCTGCCGCCGATGCTGCTGATCGCGATGTTCATCGGCTTCCCGGTGATCCTCGCGCTCGGCTTCAGCCTCGGCTTCACCGGCGGCCTGAACCGCACGGTCGCGCTGATCGGCCAGAACGTCCACAGCGCCCACGGCATCGTTCCCACGTTCGCGGCGTACGCGGAGATGTTCACCAACGCACGGTTCCTCGGCGACCTGTTCGTGACCGTGGTGGTGACGCTGATCAGCACCACGCTGGTGATCTTGCTGGCGGTCGGGATCGGGCTGTACCTGAAGTTCTCCGGCGGGCTGATCGGCAAGATTCTGTCCACCCTCGCGGTGGTGCCGCTGTTCATCCCGGTGGTGATCGCGTCCTGGGCGATCCTCGGCTTCTACTCCGCGAACGGGTTCCTGCGCAGCGTCGCCGCCCAGTTCGGGCTCGGTTTCCCGGTCTGGTCGTACACGCTGGTGACCGTCGTGATCGGCTCGGTGTGGACGTCGCTGCCGTTCGCGACCCTGCTCGTCACCTCGGGCCTGCAGGCCGTTCCGCAGGCGATGATCGACGCCGCCCGCGACGCCGGTGCCGGGTTCTGGCGGGTGGTCGTGAGCGTCGTGGTCCCGATGGCGGGCGTACCGATCATCATCGCGACGACGTTCACCGCGATCGGGGTGCTCGGCTCGTTCACGGTGCCGTACTTCACCGGCCCGAACTCGCCGAACCTGCTCGGCGTTGACATGTCGAACTACTTCTCCGCGTTCAACCAGCCGCAGCAGGCCGTCGTGATCGCGTTCATCGTTTTCGTGATCGCGTCCGGGATCGCCGCGGTGTACGTGTGGGCGAACTTCCGTTCCGCCAAGGAAAGCGGGGCGGTCTGATGGCCAAGGCAGGCACCCGGGCGCTGGTCGTCCTGTTCGCCGGCATCCTGGCGCTGTTCATCATCGGGCCGCTCGCGTGGCTGGCCGTCCGGGCATTCGCCTCGAGCTGGACGTACCCGAACCTGTTCCCCGACGGCTTGACGTTGCGCTGGTGGAGCGTCGTGTTCAGCGATCACGCGCTCGGCGTCGCCGTACAGAACTCGCTGTTCTTCGCACCGATCACGGTCGTGGTCTCCGCGGTGATCTGACTGCCGGCTGCGTACGCGTTCGCGCGCTTCGAGTTCCCCGGGCGCCGGTTCTTCCTGATCGGGGTCTTCGCGGCGAACGCCTTCCCGAAGATGGGACTGTTCGTCTCGCTGGCGGCGTTGTTCTACGCCCTCAATTTGATGAACACGATCCTCGGCATCCTCGTCGTCCACCTGCTCGGCACGGTGGTGTTCATGACCTGGATCCCGGCCGCCGCGTTCGCCGCCGTACCGCGCAGTCTCGAGGAGGCCGCGCGGGACGCCGGGGCCTCCAAGCTGCGGACGTTCTTCAGCGTGACGCTGCCGATGGCGCTGCCGGGCATCCTGGTGGCCGCGATCATGAGTTTCCTGGCGTCGTTCGACGAGGCACAGGGTACGTACCTGGTCGGCGCTCCCGACTACATGACGATGCCGACCCAGATGTACACGCTCGTGCTCAACTATCCGACCCAGGTCGCGGCCGTGTTCTCGATCCTGCTCGCCATCCCGTCCGTCGCGCTGCTGCTGGCCGCGCACAAGCACATCGTCGGCGGGCATCTCGCCGAGGGCTTCCAGATCAAGTAGGGGCACCATGACCACAGACGTTTCCGGAGGTCTCGAGATCGAGGGCCTGGACAAGGCACTCGGTGGGCGGAGCATCATCGAGAGCCTCGACATGGTGGTCCGGCCGGGGGAGCTGGTCTCGCTGCTCGGCCCGTCCGGCTGCGGCAAGACCACGACGCTGCGGATGATCGCGGGCTTCCTGACGCCGGACGCGGGCTCGATCAAGGTCGGCGGCCGGGAGGTCGTGCACCTGGGACCCGAGCACCGTCCGAGTGCCATGGTGTTCCAGAACTACGCACTCTGGCCGCACATGACGGTGGCGAAGAACGTCGGCTTCCCCCTCAAGCTGCGCAAGCGGCCGAAGGCGGAGATCGCCGAACGCGTCGACGCCGCCCTCACGCTGGTCAACCTGATGCACCACAAGGAATCCCGTCCGGCGCGGATCTCGGGTGGCGAGCAGCAACGTACGGCGCTTGCGCGGGCCCTCGTCCAGGAGCCGGAGCTGCTGCTGCTCGACGAGCCGCTCAGCAACCTCGACGCGAAGCTGCGGGTCAAGGTCCGCGAGGACATCCGGGAGATCCAGCAGCGGCTGGGCATCACGACCGTCATCGTGACCCACGACCAGGAGGAGGCGATGTCGGTCTCGGACCGGATCGCGGTGATGAACAACGGCAAGATCGAGCAGTTCAGTACGCCTGCCGAGCTGTACAGCGCTCCGGCGACGGAGTTCGTGGCGACGTTCATCGGGGCCCTGAACCGGCTCGAGGGCCGCGTCGAGGACGGCCGGATCGTGCCCGGCCAGGGCGTGGTCGGCATCCGGCCCGAGGACGTGGTGTTCGGGTCCGACGAGCACGACGGCGGCCTCGCCGCGACCGTCGAACGGACCGTGCCGCGCGGGCATTTCGCCGAGCTCCACCTGCGCCGCGAGGACGCCGAGCTCCGCGCCTACGTGACCGGTGTCCCGCCGGTTGCCGGCACCAAGGGCTGGGCGCGGATCGAGAAGTGGCTCGAATTCGAGGACGGCCGGCTCGTCCGCCACGGAGTACCGGCATGAGCCCCGCATCGGTCCGGATCGCGCAGACGACCGCCCACCGCGGCGACGTCGAGCGGCACCGGGAGAACACGATCGCGGCGGTGCGTTCTGCCGTCGAGGCGGCCGCCGACTACGTCGAGGTCGACGTGCGGGTGACGCGCGACGGCCGTGCCGTACTGCTGCACGATGCCACCCTCGAGCGTCTGTGGGGCCTCGATCGGCAGGTTTCCGAGCTGGACTGGGCAGCTGTCGCCGCGCTCGGTGAGGGTGAGAACCGGATCCCGCTGCTCACAGACGTACTGACCGTCGTGGCCGGCACGTCGTCGGTGCTGCTGATCGACATCGGGACGCCGGAGGTCGCCGCGGCCGCCGTCGAGGTTGTGCTGGGCTCGGGATCCGGGGCGCAGGTCGCGTGGTGCGGCGTCCTTGCCGCCATGCAGACCGTTCGGGACCTCGACCCGGAGGCACGCATCTGGCTCCCGTGGGACCGCCGCGACGTACCGCCGGCCGATGTCCTCGCGAGCCTGCGGCCCGCTGTCGTGAACTCCGAGTACGTCGTGCTCAGTCAGGAGCTTGTCGACGCCGTCCACGGCGCAGGGCTGGCTGTCGCCTGCTGGACGGTCGACGACGAGGACGCGATGCGCTGGGTGCTCGCGCTCGGCGCGGACGCGGTCACGACCAACCGCCTCAGCGTGTTCCGGAAAGTTCTCGCCGAAGGTGCGGCCTCCTGGGAACACGCGCCCGCGCCGACCAGGCTGGCCGGTGCTGAACTGCGCGCTGCCGTCAACGTCGCCCGCGAGCTCGCCGAGTGGGCGAACGAGTTCACCCGCAACGCCGATCTGGGCGACATCCGGACGAAGGCGAACGCTGCGGACCACGTGACGGCCGTCGACGTTGCGGTTGAGGAGCACGTACGCCAGGTCATCGCCGAACGCTTGCCCGGTCACCTCGTGGTCGGCGAGGAGCTCGGCGGTACGGCCGCACCGGGCGTGCCGTGCTGGTACGTCGACCCCGTCGACGGGACCGCGAACCTGGCCAACGGCGTGCCGTGGACCGCGTTCTCGCTGGCCCTGGCCATCGACCGCGAGCCGCTCGTCGCGGTCGTCGGTGATGTCTGGCGCGGACAGGTGTTCGCTGCGGTGGCCGGCCATGGCGCGGAGCTGGACGGACGCCGCCTCGACCTTCCCGGCGGTACCGGGTCCGGCCTCGAGGGGAAGATCGTCAGCACCGAACTGCTGAACCACTCGCCGTGGCCCGGGATGAACGAGTTCGTCGACGGGCTCCGCGACCGGTTCTGCACCGTTCGCGTGATGGGGTCCGGAACGCTCACCCTCGCCGGACCGGCCGCGGGCCGAGGTGCTGGAGCCGTGATCGAGCGGTTCAGCCCGATCGACCACCTCGCCTCCGCACTCGTCGTCCGCGAAGCCGGTGGCGTGCTCCTCGACGACAACGGCAACGAAACCGTCTGGCCCGAGTCCGGCGGCATCCTCGCCGCCGCCCCGCAGTACGCGGCCGCGCTCTACGACGTCTGGTCAACCGCACGCCACCGGTGACCTCGGTTACTGAACATGGCGGTCCGGGACGCCTAAGGTGGGCCGCATGCTTGCTGCCTACGCTGCCAAGTTCGATGCCGAGGACCCGATCGCCGCGCTGGAGGTGGGAGAGCGGCCGGAGCCTGAGGCCCGCGACGGGTGGGTGACCATCGACGTACGGGCGACTGCGCTCAACCATCACGACCTTTGGTCGCTGAAGGGTGTCGGCCTGGCCGAGCAGAACCTGCCGATGATCCTCGGGTGTGACGCGGCCGGTGTCGACCCGGACGGGAACGAGGTCGTCGTGCATGCGGTCGTCTCGGACCCGGCGTGGAAGGGCGACGAGACGCTCGACCCGAAGCGCTCGCTGCTCAGCGAGCGGTACCAGGGCACGCTGGCGCAGAAGGTCGCCGTACCGGCGCGGAACGTCGTTCCGAAGCCGGCCGGGATGAGCTTCGAACAGGCGGCCTGCCTGCCGACGGCGTGGCTGACCGCGTACCGGATGCTGTTCACTCAGTCGGGCCTGAAGCCGGGTGACACGGTGCTCGTGCAGGGCTCCGGCGGCGGTGTCGCGACCGCGCTGATCACCCTGGCACGCGCCGCCGGGATCCGTGTCTGGGCGACTTCGCGCGACGAGAGAAAGCGGGCGAAGGCGCTGGAGATCGGCGCGCACGACGCGTTCGAGTCCGGGGCGCGGCTGCCGGAGCGGGTCGACGCGGTGATGGAGACCGTCGGCCAGGCGACCTGGTCGCACTCGCTCAAGTCGCTCAAGCAGGGCGGCACCATGGTGATCTCCGGTGCGACCAGCGGCCAGGCACCCAAGTCGGCCGAGCTGAACCGGATCTTCTTCCTGCAGTTGCGCGTGCAAGGCTCCACGATGGGCACCCGGACCGAGCTCGCCGAACTGGTCCAGTTCATGGCGAACGCCGGCATCGCGCCGCACATCGACTCGGTCCTCCCGCTCGCCGACGCCCGCCACGGCTTCGCCCGGATGAACGCAGGCGACGTCTTCGGCAAGATCGTCTTTACTGTCTGAATGCAGCCCGAGATCAGGCCGGCGACGGTCGACGATGCCGAAGCCGGTGCGTGGTGTCATTTGTTGTGCTGGCGGGAGGCGTACGCCGGCCTGGTGCCGGCCGATCTGCTGCTGGAGCGTACGTCGAACATCGAGCGCCGGGTCGAGCGCTGGCAGACGCAGTTGGCTGGACGGGCCCGGCGCTGGATCGCACTGAACCCGGATCCGGCCGCGGCGCTGGAGGATCGCGTCGCGGGCTTCATCGGGATCGGGCCGGGGCGTGACGACGACGCGCCGGTCCCGTTCGAGCTGGAGGCGATCTACACCCGGCAGGCGTTCTGGAGCACCGGCCTCGGCACCCGCCTGCTGGAGGTTGCCGTCGGCAAGCAACCCGCGTTCCTCTGGGTCTTCGAGGGCAACACCCAAGCGCGCGCTTTCTACGAGCGCCACGGCTTCGCACCCGACGGTATCGCGAAGTACGACCCGTACTTCGATCTCCAGGAGATCCGCATGGTCCGTCACTAAGTTTCATGCCTGAAACATTGGCGTCGCACGGGGGCAACGCGACGGGGTGAGGCTGTTCCTACCGCCTGAGCGACGAGGAGCAGCTGATGAGGCCTACTTTGACGGTGATCGTTGACCCGGCCGACAACTGGATGGCGAAGGCGGCCTGCGTCGGCCATGCGCCGTCGTACGACGAAACGGCCAGCCAGTGGGAGCAGCGCAAGGCCCAGGCGCTCTGCCTGACGTCGTGCCCGGTGATCGACCAGTGCCGCGAATGGGCCCGCCGGACCAAGTTCACCGGCACCGCCGCCGGCGAGAAGTTCCTCGCCGGCCGCCGCCGCGGCCGCCCCGGCCCCCAAGAACGCCGCCCCCGCCCCCTCATCGAGGAACAACAGGCAAGCTAGCGGGCCGCAGGCCCAGCCACTGCTCGGCGCCCCAGGCCTCGAACCGCTCCACCTCGGTGAAGCCCAGTTTCGCTGCGAGTCGCATCGAGGGAATGTTCGCGGTCTGGGTCGCGAGCACCACCGGTTCGCCGGGCAGCTCACCGTCCAGCCACTCCAGCGCCGCCGAGCACGCCTCGGCGGCGTACCCGCGGCCCCAGGCGCGCGGCAGGAACAAATAGCCGAGATCGACCTTCCCGGCAGCGGCCGGACGGCGGTCCGCGGGTGAGCGCCGGAGCAGGATGCTGCCGATCATCTCCGCGTCGAGTTCGACCACGAAGGTCCCCGGCGATTGCCCGGGCACCTCGAGGGTGTCCCGCTCCAACTCGGCGCGGTCGCGTGCTCCGCCGAGGTACGTGTGCACCTCGGGCGAGGCGAGCAGGTCGATGAAGGTCGCGCGGTCCCGGGCCTCGGACTCCCGCAGCACAAGCCGCTCGGTACGGATCGGAACGGGCGGCCAGGCGACGTGTCGCAGATCTTCCACCCGCGCACGCTAACAAACCTCAGACGTTGACGAGCCC
>DASSDE010000181.1:0-5221 GCA_035697365.1 Kribbella sp.
TCGGGACGAGCACCTCGCGCGCGGCAGTCAGCGCGTTCACCGTCAGCAGGCCGAGGGACGGCGGGCAGTCGATGAAGACGTAGTCGTACTTCTCGCCGGCGCTCTCGGTCTCGGCGAGGTACGCCTCCAGGACGCTCTTCAACCGGCTCTCACGGGCGACCAGGCTGACGAGCTCGATCTCGGCACCGGCCAGATCGATGGTCGCCGGGATGACCTGGATGCCAGGGTGCTCGGCACACGGCTGGATCAGCTTGCTCAGCGGCTCGCCCTCGATGACCGCCTCGTACACCCCAGGCGTACCTTCGGCGTGGTCGATCCCGAGGGCCGTCGAGGCGTTGCCCTGCGGGTCCAGATCGATGACGAGGATCTTCGCGCCGTAGAGCGCGAGTCCGGCGGCGACGTTCACCGTCGTGGTGGTCTTGCCGACGCCACCCTTCTGGTTCGCGACGACGAACACCCGGGTCTCGGTGGGCAGCGGGAACTCACGGCCCATCGTGCGTCCTTCATTCACCAGCAGGGTCCGTTCGGTCGCGGCGGCGATCGGAGTCTCGAGGAGTCGTCGCTGAAGCTCGTCCGACGTGGCCCGCGCGGCGATCTGTGCGGCAGTCATAGCGCCCATTCCAATAGGTGCGGGACTTGGCCCGAAGAGGATGTCTGTAGGGGTTGGGGCGGGTCTACCCCCAGCTCCATCCACAGGCTTCTGTGGATGAATTCCCGTGTGCGGGGGCGGTTTCAACCGGTCGTCATCCACAGGCGGTGGAGACTCCGACAGGTCCGGCTCGACGTCCGTCAAGGACGCCGAATCGGGCCCGGAACCATCATCCCGCATCTCCGGCGTTTCACGTGAAACGGAGCCGGACTCAACAGCAGTTTGTACGTCGAGGCCGGCCGCAGCGGCGGCTTGCAGGCCCGAAGTGTCGATCGGCGGAACACTGGCAGCCTGCCGAGTGGTCGCCTCCGGAGCCGCGGCCTCGGTCGCATCTTCGACTGCAGGCGCAGCGGCTACAGGAGGCGCGGTGGCTGCCCGCGGCGCAGTGGCTGCCGGCGGCGCAGTGGCCACCGGGGGCGCGGGAGCCGGGGCGAGATCGGGCGCCGGGTCCTGAGTGACGACGCGGACGGTGGAATCCGCCTCGGTCGGCCAGCCGATGCCCTGCGATGACCTCGGTTCGCCGGTGCTCTTCTCAGGCCATCCGAGGGCACGACTCACCAACCCGCTCACCTCCCGTGTCTTCCGTGCCGGGATCCCCCTGCAGCACGTCCGGCCACAATACTCACGACAGTCGTGGGGAGGGCCAGTTCATCGCCGCCGAGTTGGTGAATATGACAAACCTCTGCACCAAGCTTCATCAGTTCGCGCTCTGAGCCGTCCAGTTCCTCCTCTGCGGACGACCCTTTCATGGCCAGCATCAGCCCGCCCTCGACACAGAGCGGCAGACACCAGCGCGCCAGCTTGCCCAGTGGAGCGACGGCTCGGGACGTCACCACGTCGTACGAAGCCGGCGGCAAATCCTCTGCGCGGGATCGGACGACCGTTGCGTTGTCCAACTCGAGTGACTCGACCGCTTCCTCGAGGAAGGTCGTACGGCGGAGCAACGGATCGACCAGGTCGACGTGGAGATCGGGCCGGACGATCGCGAGGACAATTCCGGGCAAGCCCGCACCGGTGCCGATGTCGGCGACCGACGACTCCTCCGGGATCAGCCGCTCGACGACCGCACAGTTCAGCAGGTGCCGATCCCACAGTCGCGGGACCTCACGCGGTCCGATCAGACCACGGAGGGTGCCCTCGGTCGCGAGTAGTTCGGCGTACGCCGAAAGCCGGACCGCCGCCCGTGGGAACAGCTTGTCCACGAGCGGCGGCGTTTCACGTGAAACGTGGTATTCGTTCACTGCGGCGCGATCACGGCTGGATCACCACGCGGCGGCGGGGCTCCTCGCCCTCCGACTCCGAGCTCAGGCCGGCGGCCGCGACGACATCGTGGACGACCTTCCGCTCGAACGGCGTCATCACATCGAGCCGCACCGGCGCACCGGTGGCCTTGGCCTCCTCGACCGCCTTCCGGCCGACCTCTTCGAGCTCGGCCTTCCGGTTGGCCCGGTAGTTCGAGACGTCAAGCATCAGCCGCGACCGCTCACCGGTCTCCCGGTACACGGCCAGCCGGGTGAGCTCCTGGAGCGCCTCCAGGACCTTGCCGTTCTCGCCGACGAGGTTGTTCAGTTCGGCGCCGACGATCGAGACCGCTGCCCGGTCACCGTCGATGTCCATGTCGATGTCGCCGTCGAGATCGGCGATGTCGAGCAACTCCTCGAGGTAGTCGGCCGCGATGTCGCTCTCCGCCTCGAGCGCCTTCAACCGGTCGCTGCCGGAGCTCCTCGGGCTGGCGGACTCGGCTGCCGTCTCGGTGTTCTGAATGCCGTCGCTCACGGCCACTCCTTCGAATGCTTCATAGTGTCGAGGTCCGCCTCACGGGGACCCGGGTCGATCAAAAGGCAGAACGGCGCGCGCGCAGGCGTCAGCGCGAGCCGCCCGAACGCTTCTGCGCCGCCTTCCGCTGCGCGGCCGACTTCGCCGCGGGCTGGCGCTTGCCTCCGGATCCCTTCTTGCCGGCCGGCTGCTTCTTGGCAACGCCGGCCTGAGTCTTCTTCTTGGGTGCGTCCTGCTTCGGCGCATCCTGCACCGGCTCGGCGTCCTGCGTCGCCTGTCCGTCGCTCGACGCGGTCGAGCTGGCCGGAGCAGGGCCGGTCTTCCGGTCGCTGCGGGACTGACGCTTCGGCTGCTGCCGCTGCGCCGGACGGCGGTCCGACCCGGTGGCGGTGTCGGTGGCGGCACCCGCCGTGCCCGGGACGTTCTCGTCGGCCGGGCGGCCGTGGCGCAGGTTGGCCTCGCGCTTGCGGGCCTGCATCGAGTCGTACGCCGGCGTCCCCGGAGCCGGGTTGCGGCGGATCACGTAGAACTGCTGACCCATCGTCCACAGGTTCGAGATGAACCAGTAGATGAGCACACCGATCGGGAAGTTGAAGCCACCGATCAGGAAGAAGATCGGGAAGACGTACAGCATCACCTTCTGCATCTGGGCGGCCTGGCCGGTGAGGGCCTCCTTCGGCATGTTCTTCCGCATCAGCTGCAGCTGCGTGGTGAACATGGTCGCCGTCATCAAGATGATCAGTACGATCGCGACAACCTTGACGTTGCCGGCGCCGTCGCCGCTCGCCTTCAGGAAGGTCTGCGAGATCTCCGCACCGAAGATCTTCGCGTGCTGCAGCGAGTTGACGTGCGGCTTCATGATCTCGCTGTGCCACTGGCCCTTGGCCGCGTAGTCGAGCACCCGGAACAGTGCCAGGAAGATCGGCGACTGCAGCAGCAGCGGCAAGCACGAGGAGAACGGGTTCGTCCCGGTCTCCTTGTACAGCTTCATCATTTCCTGACCGAGCTTCTCCCGGTCATGGCCGTACTTCTTCTGCAGCTCCTTCATCTTGGGCTGCAGGAGCTGCATGTTCCGGCTGGAGCGGATCTGCCGGACGAACAGCGGGATCAGGATGGTCCGGATCACGATCGTCAGACCCGCGATCGACAGCGCCCAGGCCCAGCCGCCGTTCGGGTCCAGCACCAGGCCGAGCAGCCAGTGCCACCCGACCAGCAGTGCGGATACAGCCCAGTACAGCGGCGTCATGACCGTGTTGAACAGGTCTACGATCCCGTCCCACACCGCGAGCCCGGGGATGGCCAGAAGAGTCACTCACACACCTCGCTGCACAGGCCCGGCGTCGGCGGACGGTCCGGGCTGGTTGGCGGAGACTGACTCTCCGCGCTGGTCGACATCTTTGGGTGGAACGGGGTCGTAGCCTCCGGGGTTCCACGGGTGGCAGCGGATGAGTCTCCTCATCGCCAGCCAGCTACCGCGCACCGCACCGTGGCGCTCGACCGCTTCCAAGGCGTACGCCGAACAACTCGGGTAGAACCTGCAGACCTGCCCGTACAGAGGGCTGATCAACAGACGGTACAGCTTCAGGAAACCGATGATCCCGCTGCGCACAGGATTGATCCGCATCATGGCTTCAGCAATCGCCGAAGCGCACCGTCGACATCCGCGACCAGGTCGTCGTAGGACGCCGTGGCGGACGAAGGCAGTGCGCGGACCACGGTCAGACTCCCGGCCGGCAGGTCGGGCAGTCGCGTGGCCAGGACAGCACGAAGGCGGCGGTGGACCCGGTTCCGCAGAACCGCGTTGCCCACCGCCTTGTTCACAACGAACCCGACGCGCGCAGGACCGGTGTCGCCGGCCGCTGCCAGCTGATGGAGAACCACCGCGCGCCGCGCCGCGCGCCGTCCGGACCGGACGGCGCGACTGAAGTCGTCGGACCGGCGCAACCGGCTCGACGCGGGCAACACGAGGTGGTCACCGTCGATGAGGTCGCTCAGGCCGCGAGGCGCTGGCGACCCTTGCCACGGCGGGCGGCGATGATGGCGCGACCCGCACGGGTACGCATCCGAAGACGGAAGCCGTGCTTCTTGTGCCGGCGACGGTTGTTCGGCTGGAACGTCCGCTTGCTCACTGGAATGACTCCGGTTACTCGAGATCACAGAATTTGTCGACAAATCCACTGATCGGATCTGTCCCTTGGTGCAGTCCTGCACATCGCCGGAAAACCAGTGGGATGGTCCCGCAGGGAGCGCAGCACGAAACGGCCGGCTCAACACCGACCGATCCACGGTACGTGCCTGCCTGTGGACAGGTCAAACCAGGTATCCCCAGAGTTTTCCACAGCCTTGTGGACAGAGTAGTGGGTAACTGGTTGCCGCCGTTCTCGTCACTGTCCGGGCCGAGCTGCGACAGAGAGCGATCGCCAACCATGACTACGCTCCGGCGTCTACCCGACACGCCGGAGGTTGCCCCCAATTTCCTGTTCATAGCCTGTGGATGACGGCTTGAAGGTGGCCATCCAGACTTGTTAGCGTCACTCCCTCACACCAGAGGTCACAGACCCCGCCATCGGTAACCAACCTGCTGCGGCGGTCGTTCACAACTGTGGACAACCGTGTGGACAGAGAGTCGGCACGGTGTCGGGTCGAACGGTCGCGCCGCCCGGATCATCCGGAACGCGCCGGCCACCGCAGCGATGGATTCGGGGAGCAACGCGTGGTCGAGGACCATTCCGCCAGTGCGGAATTCACACCGGTGGAATTCACGCCAGCTGAGCACCGGACGGACCACGGTGCCGA
>DASSDE010000182.1:0-12899 GCA_035697365.1 Kribbella sp.
GCCTCGGCGAGGTACTTCACGAACACCCGGACGCCGTTCCCGCACATCTCGGCGATCGAGCCGTCCGCGTTCCGGTAGTCCATGAACCAGTCGCCGCCGTCCTCGACGTACGTCTGCTTGTCGCCCTGGATCACCCGCAGCACACCGTCCGCGCCGAGCCCCGCGTGCCGGTCGCAGAGGAACCGCACCAGCGCCGCATCCAGCTCGCCGTGCACCGAACCGTCCGGGTCGGGCAGCACCACGAAGTCGTTCTCCGTGCCATGCCCCTTCAACCAGGGAAACGTCGTCATGCGGCTAAGGGTACGAGGCGGACCTGCACCACTCATCAACCGGCGGCCGCGGGGCGGTTGCACGCTTGGCCGTCGACGGGCAGCACGCCGCTAGCGGGGTTGGTGAGTGTTGCAGGTCCGGGGACGTACGGTTTTCCCATGATCGCGTGCTTCTGGGAGCGGGAGGATGCTGCTGCGGTCGCCGAGCGGCTGGGCGGGGTGGTGCGGCGCGGGCGGTTCCATGGGGAGGACGACGACGAGGATCATCCTTGGGTCGTCACGCTGACCGAGGTGGATCGGGGCGCGCTGGAGGAGTTGCTGGACGAGTACGACGGGTGGCTGGAGGTCGACGACGAGGCGGACGAGGCGGGCGCGACCGACGTCGCGATTGCGGATCCGCCGGCGTTACCTAGTGAGCCGCGGCGCTTCAAGCGATGATGCGGCCGGGGCGGCGACCGGTGGGGGTGCCGTTGGTCAGGACCGGTTCGCCGGCGACCAGGACGTGCTCGACTCCCACGGAGAGTTGCCAGGGATCGTCGTACGTCGACTTGTCGGCGACTCGTGCTGGGTCCAGGACGACCAGGTCCGCGATCGCGCCGGGACGGAGGACGCCGCGGTCGGTGAGGCCGAGGCGGGATGCGGGTAGGGCTGTCATCCGGCGGATCGCCTCGCTGAGGGTCATCACGCCGCGGTCGCGGGCGTAGTGGCCGAGCACTCGCGGGAACGTACCGAAGTTGCGTGGATGCGGGTGGCCGGGACCGGTCGCGTCCATGATCCAGCCGTCGCTGGCGATCGCGGTCCGCGGATGTTCGAGGACCGTGGTGACGTCTTCCTCGCGCATCGCGTGGTTGACGACGCTGACCGCGGCCTGGTGGGCCTCGAGGATGCGGAGCACGATCTCGGCGGCGTCCACCCCGTCGCGGCGGGCGATCTCCGCAAGGCTGAGCCCGCGACAGTCCTCGTACCGGCCCGGTGGCAGCGAGGCGATCACCACGGTTTCAGGTGAGAGCAGTACGTCAGCGCGCAGCGCATCCGCGATCCGCCCCCGCTCAACCGAATCAGCAAGCCGCTCAAGCAACGCGCCGCCTGCGAGAGACCAGGTTGGGAGGCGGGTGGTGAGGGTGGTGCTGGTGGCGGTGTAGGGGTAGGCGTCCCAGCCGAGGTCGATGTCGTCCACTGCGTCGAGGTATTCAAGGGCGCGGTGGACGAGTCCGTAGTTGGAGGTGCCAACGGCTTTGAGGTGCGAGACCTCCAGGCGGGCGCCGCCGGCCCGGGCGGCCGCGATCGCCTCGTCCAGCGCGGCAAGCAGCCCGGCGCCCTCATTGCGAATGTGAGTCGAGTAGAGCAGACCGCACTCGGCAGCGGTCGCGACGAGGGCAGCGACCTCCTCGGGCGCCGCGTAGGCCCCAGGTGCATAGATCAAACCGGTGGAGAAGCCGACAGCGCCCTGATCCGCGGCCTGGCGCAGCAGATCCTGCATCGTGCGCAGTTCCGCGGGCGACGGAGCACGCTGGGCGTTGCCCATCGCGGCGATCCGGAGCGTGCAGTGGCCGACCTGCAGCGCCAGGTTCACCGCCGGTTCCAACGTTGCAGCGAAGCCGCCCAGCTCGGTCCAGGACCAGTCGTGCTTCGGGTCGAGGAATGCCGTACCGGCCCGTAGCGTCTCGAGGTCGCCGACCGGGAACGGCGACCAGCCACAGTTCCCGGCGACCAGGGTCGTGACCCCCTGCGCAAGCTGCGACTCGGCCGCCGGACTCGAGCCCAGACTGAAATCCGCATGGGAGTGCAGATCGACGAATCCCGGTGCCACAATGTTGCCCGTGGCATCGATCACCGCGCCCTCCGGCACCGGATCGGCGGGCGGCAGCACCGCAGTGATGCGGTCGCCGTCGACCACGACGGTCCCTGGCCGCGGTTCGCTGCCGGTGCCGTCGACGACCAGTCCCCCGGTCAGGACGATGCGCACGGAATCACTCCTGTTCTGGACCGAGGGTCAGCTCGGCGACCGTGTTCGCGGCGATCAGCTCCCGGTTCACGACATGCCCGAGCCCAGCAGCCTGTGGGACCTGGACGACGCCCTGGACGGCGGTCACGGCGGGTTCGACGATGTCCCGGGCGTAGTACTTCTCCGAGGCGGACACATCCGATGGGAGGGTGAAACCAGGCAGGCTGGAGAGGGCGACGTTCGCGAGCCGACCGACGCCGAACTCGTGCATCCCGCCGCACCAGACCGCGACTCCGGCGTCCCGCGCCCGATCGTGCGCCGCCCGGGCCGCGGTCAGCCCACCCATCCGCGACACCTTGACGTTGAGGACCTGCAACGCTGCCAGCTGCAGCGCGATCTCCAGATCGGCAACAGTCTCGATGCTCTCGTCGAGGCAGACGGAGGTGCTGATCCGCCGCTGTAACTCGGCATGCGTGAGCAGCTCCCGCGGCGCGAACGGCTGCTCGATCATCGTCAGACCGTATTCGTCGAGCTTCTGAAGGTGCGACAAGTCGTCAGCCGTGTAGATCCCGTTCGCATCCACGTGCAGATCCAGCGCGGGGTACGCCGTACGTACTGCCCGCACCGGTTCTACGTCCCAGCCCGGGGCGATCTTCAGCTTCACCCTCGGGTACCCGGCGTCCACCTGATGCTGGACCTGCACCAGAAGGTCCTCGATTGTCGGCTCGATGCCCAGCGAGACTCCCGCGACCACCTCGGACCGCGTGCCGCCCAGCGCTGCTGCCAGAGGCAGGCGTTGGACCTCGGACCACAGACTCCAGGTGGCCATGTCCACGCCGGCCTTGGCGAAGTTGTTGCCGCGGACCTTCGACCAGTGCGCCGCGAGCTGATCCGGATGCGTCCAGGGCCGGTCGAGTACGGCGGGCAGGAGGTACTTGGACGCGATGTGCCAGCAGGTCTCCACGGTCTCCGGGGCGTAGTACGGATCCGAGGACGAAGCGATCTCGCCCCAGCCGACCGCACCCGAGGCGTCCTCCAACTCGACCAGGATGTGGTCGAGGAACGCCTTGCGGTGCGAGCTCGTCTGGAATGCGTGCACGAGTGGCATCCGCACCCGGTGCAGCCGCGCCGCGACCACCTTGAGCTCAGTTGACATACAGCCCCAGCTCCGTGTTCAACCGGTCCCGCTCGACCAGTCGTCGGCGGGCACCCTTCGCACTCGCGGTGGTCAGCGTCGCGAGGACGTGCAGCACGGACGCGACAACGGTCGGCGAGTCGACGTACGAAGCGCTCCCGGTTGCCACGTAGATGGCCTGGTCGGCGATCTTCGCCAGCGGCGCGTCCTCGAAGTCCGTGATCGCGACGAGTTCACCGCCGGCGTCCACGAACCGCTGCGCGATGTCGACGGTGTCGCGCCGGTACCGCCGGAACGAGAACGCCACCATCAGATCGTTCGACCGGACGTCGGCGAGGACGTCGACGCCGCGCACCACGGTTCCGTCGACGAGCGTCACCTGCGACAGGCCGACCCCGAGATCGAACGCCAGCAGGGACGCGTACGAGTACGACTTCGCCGAGCCGATGATGAAGCGCCGACGGGCCGCGACGATCCGCGCGGCGGCCTGCGCGATGGAGTCGTCGGCGCGGATCTGGTCCAGGGCCTCGTCGATGGAGGCCCGTTCCTGCTCGACGACGCGGCGCTGCAGCAGCGTGGACGAGCGGCGTTGCAGCCTGGCGTCGTACCGCTCCTGGGGGCTGGTGAGCTCGCGGTTGTCACGCATCGTCGGCCGACCCGAACAGGTAAAGGCCGGTCCCGTCCGGAAGTCGCCGGCAGGAGACAGCAACGAGTCCCTTACCGAGCAGCCCCTCGAACGCGCCGCGCAGGTCAGTCGTTGGTACCGCCAACTCAGCCACCGGAGTCGCGGGGGCCGGGTGCTCGCGGGTCAGGTCCCACTCGACCACGACGCGGTCGATGCCAGGACCGTACAGATCCGGCGCGAACCAGCGGCCGCGGGCGCCGAGGACATCCAGGTTGAAGTGCGCGTTGCGGACCTGCGCCGGATCGTACGTCCAGCGCATCCGCGACATACCGTGGCTGAGGGCAACTTCCTTCTGAGCGTGCTTGAGCATCCGGCCGAGGCCGCGACCCTGCTGGTCGGCGGCCACCACGGCGGACTGCGAGTAGTGGTAGAAGCCGCGCCGGTCGGTCCCACAGAAGCCGTACGCGAACGCGACCAGCCGATCGCTCTCGTCGAGGATGCCGACCACCGATCCGCCGTTGCTCGCCAGCGCCCCGAGCAGTCGCGGGTTCAGCCCGTAGGCCGGGTCGAGGTAGCCGAACACCTCGCGGTACAGCGCCGACGCCTCGGCGAACCTCGACGCCGTGGTGAGCGAGACCGCACGGAAGCTCACCTCAGAGATACGATTCATATCCTGATCGTATCCCCGCTCAGCACAAGCCGGTCAACCGTGGACCGGATGATGATACGTTGACTATCTATGATGATCGAGCGACTCCGGGAGTACGTCGGCGCGGAAACTCCGACCGGTGACGCGGCCGCACTGAACGCGTTCGCCGACCGGCTGGCGGCCCGCTACACCGAGCTGGGCGCGGCCGTCCGCCGCGTGCCGCTGCCGACCGGCGACCACCTGGTGGCGGACTTCCCCGGCCGCGCGGACACCCCGCTGCTCTTTCTCGCGCATCACGACACGGTGTGGCCGGTCGGCCAGCTCGACGGCGCGATGCCGTGGCGCGAAGCGGACGGGACCATCCACGGCCCGGGCGTCTTCGACATGAAGGGCGGTCTGGTCGTCCTGGAGACCGCTCTCGAGCAGGTCGCCGGCCGCGATCACCGGCCGCTGCGCATCATCGTGGTCGCGGACGAGGAGGTCGGCTCGCCCTCGGCGCGCGACCTCGTGACCGCGGAGGCCAAGGGCGTGTACGCCGCGTTCGGGTTCGAGCCGCCGCATCCGAACGGCGACCTCAAGACCTCCCGCTGGGGTAGTACGCGGGTCCGCATCGAGGTCACCGGCCGCGAGGCGCATGCCGCTCTCGATCCGGACAGCGGCGTCTCGGCGATCGACGAGCTCGTCGACCAGTTGATCGCCGTACGAAAGATTGTCGCGGGCCATGACAACGTGCTGTGCAACGTCGGCACGGTCACGGGCGGCGGGCGCACCAACGTGGTACCGGGGTCGGCAGCCGCCGATATCGGGTTCCGGTTCGTGGACCCTGCGACCGAACAGTCTGTGCTTGATGCTGTGCAGGCGCTGCAGCCGGTGCGGGAGGCGCAATTGAGCGTGCAGGTGTTGTCGAACCGGCCGGCCTGGCAGCCGTCGGCGGCAACCGACGAGCTGCTGGCGATGGTCGCCGCGGCCGGCCAGTCCGTGGGTCAGCAGGTCGGTGGCGCGGCCGCGTCCGGTGCGGCCGACACCAACCTGACCGGATGGTTGGGCATCCCAACGCTGGACGGCCTGGGGCCGGTGGGCAAGGGCGCTCATGCCGTCCACGAGCAGGTGATCGCGGCGACCCTGTCCGAACGGGCGGACCTGGTCGCCGCCATCATCACCTCCCTCTGACGACTCCCGCCGCTCCCCCACCACGTCGCTGCGGCTCGGCGGCGGCCAGGATCGCACCACCTGGCAGGAACTCGAGCGCCGCGACCGCGCCGATTTCCGCGGCCGAGGTCCCCGGCGCACCGGGCGGCGTGAATGTGTGCCCGTACGGTGCGAGTGCCGCGCCGTACCGATCGATGAACGACTGCTCGGCCGTCACCGACGCGGTGTTGCGCTGCGAGGCTCGCGGCGCCGCGATCGCCTGCGGCAGCGTCATGCGCCGGTCCAGCCGGTTCGTCAGCGTCTGCAGGACCGTCGTGATGATCGTCGAACCACCCGGCGAACCGATCGCCAGGTACGGCTTGCCGCCGCGCAGCACGATCGTCGGCGACATCGACGACCGCGGCCGCTTCCCGGCCTCGACGATGTTCGGGTCCTTCGGATCCGGTACGGCGGAGAAGTCGGTCAGCTCGTTGTTCAGCAGGAAGCCGCGTCCCGGCACGGTGATGCCGCTGCCGCCGGTCTGCTCGATGGTCAGCGTGTACGACACCACATTGCCCCACTTGTCCGCCGCAACCAGGTGCGTCGTCGACAGGCCCTCGGTGTCCGGATGCTGTTCGACCGCACTCGCCTTGCCGCAGCGCGAGTACCTACCGTCCGGCGAGCCGGCCGGGACCGGCTTGGTCGCCGCGTGCTGCGGGTCGATCAGGCAGGAGCGCTCCGCCCCGAACCCCCTCGACAGCAGTTCCTTCAGCGGTACGTCGACGTACGCCGTGTCGCCGACGTACGCACCGCGATCGGCGAAGGCCAACGCGGACGCCTCGAGGTAGGTGTGCAGGGCCTGCGTGGTGGACTGCTGCCGCAGGTGCTGCGGTTGCAGGATGTTCAGCGCTTCGCCGATCGTGCTGCCGCCGGACGACGACGGTGGCATGCCGTACACGTCGAGTCCGTCGTACCGGACCTTGGTCGGCCTGCGGTCGATCGCCTTGTACGACGCCAGATCGCCCGTCTGCAGGTAGCCGGGGAAGAACGGCAGCGTCGCGCCCGGGGTCTTCGGTGGGTTCTTCGCGACGGCGGCCATCTCGCCCGCGAGCGGTCCACGGTAGAACACCGACGAGCCCTGCTTGCCGATCAGCTTGTACGTCGCGGCCAGCTCGGGGTTCTTGAACAGGGCGCCGACCTGCGGCGCGTCACCGTTCGGGAGGAACAGCTTCGCGGTCGGTACGACCTGCGAGAAGCGGTCCTTGTTCTCCATGGTCTGCAGGTGGAACGTCGGGTCGACCACGAAACCGTGCTCGGCCAGGTCGGCGGCCGGCTTCAGCGCGTTGCCGAGCGACAGTGATCCCCACTGCTTCAGGGCGCTGTCCCAGGTGGCAAGCGTTCCGGGTACGCCGATGGACACACCGGAGGTCACGAGCTGCGCGAACGGGTACGGCTGGCCCGTCGCCTGGTCCATGAACGCGTCGGACGGCATCGTCGCGGGTGCAGTCTCGCGGCCGTCGATCGTGAACACCTTGTGGTGCTTGGCGTTGTAGTACACGAAGTAGCCGCCACCGCCGAGGCCGGCCGAGTACGGCTCGGTGACACCGAGCGCGGCAGCCGTGGCGACTGCGGCGTCGACGGCGTTACCACCGCGGCGCAGTACGTCGAGACCGATGTTCGTGGCGTCCGGGTCGACGGACGACACCGCGCCGCCGTACCCGATCGCGGTGGGCTGCCGCGTAGGTGCTTGCGTCTGTTTCGCGGTGGCTGTTGCTGTTGCGGTGAATGCGGTGAGTACGAGGGTTCCTGCGGACAGGGATGCGATCAGTTTCTTCACGAATTCCCCCACACGAGCTCGGCGGGACAGGGACAAGCCCCTGCCTATCTCAAGTGCGCTTCGTACGCCAGCCCTAACTGACGGTGCAAGAACCCATGAAGCGGCGCAGTACGTCGTCCGGCCACTCCACGGTGCCGGTCGGGAGCTCCACGAGCAGCCATTGGTCGGCGACCTTCACCTGACCGGTGAGCCGGCCGCCGACCGTACCGATGTGGAAAGTCTTGCCGCTGGCCGCAGTGACTCGCGGGTGCGTCAGGGTGCGCGCCTTCGGGGTGGCCTGCAGCACCACCTTCGCGGCCGAGTCCGCGGTCCGCATCTCCACCTTGGACAGCACCACGTGATCGGCCGCGATCGGCGCCTCGGGCGACCAGCCCTTCGGCGCGAGGCCGCAGCTGATCGTGCTCCACGGCTGTTTGTTGGCGACCAGCTCCACGACCGGGGCGCCGAACATCGAGATCGTCTGCTTGGAGGTCGGCTTCGCCGGCGGTGCCGACGACGGAGCCGCCGCCGAGGCCGAGGCCGGTGTCCCCGGCTCGACGGAGCCACCGGCCACCTCGCTGCCGCTCCCCCACCACTTCACCTGGTTGCCGATCGCGAGCACCAGAGCCGACGCGGCGGCGACGCACAGCACGCCGGTGACCCGGCGCCGGCGCTTGATCCTGCGCAGCGCACGGCGGCCGCGGGTCACGTCCGCGTCGATGTCCGCGTCCGGCAGCCCGACGGCTGCCTGGTCCGCGAACCCCTCCAACAACCTCTTGACCTCGTCCATCGGCGGTCTCAGCTACTCCCCGTCTCTTCCGTCATCAGTTCCTTGAGGCGCTTGAGCGCCTTGGCTGTCTGGCTCTTCACCGTGCCCTCGGTGCACTCCATGATCCGTGCGCAGGTCGCGACGTCGAGATCCTGGAAGTACCGCAGCACCAGCACCGCCCGCTGCCGCGGCGCGAGGTCCAGCAACGCGTCCCGGATCGCCAGCGTGTCGGCCTGGTCCGGTACGTCGGTCAGCCGCGGCTCGACCGCGTCGGCGGTCACCACCTCCGGGTGCCGGCCCGCACGGCGGCGTTCGTCGAGGAAGGCGTTGACCAGGATGCGGTGCGCATACGGCCCGGCGCCTTCGTGCTTGATCCGGTGCCAGTGCACGTAGACGCGCGTGCAGGCGGTCTGGACCAGATCCTCGGCGGTGTGCACATCCCCCGCGGTGAGCAGCAACGCCGTACGCATCAGCCGCGTGCGGTCCGCGAGCAGGTACTCACGGAACTCGGCCTCACGGTCACCCCCTCGCATCATCGGCCCCTCGGCCCGTTGTCACCTCAACTACGCCGGGGGCGCCCGCGTGGTTGCCTTGGGCCATCACGGTTCTCAGCACGTCAAGTGCCAACTCCTGCAGATCGGGGGCGTTGTACGGGAGCCAGGTGATGCGCGGGTCCTTGCGGAACCAGGAGTCCTGCCGGCGCGCGAACCGGCGCGTGGCCTGGGCGGTCCGTTCCCGGGCCTGCGCTTCGTCGAGCTCACCGTTCAGCAACGCGATCACCTGCGAGTACCCGAGTGCCCTGTTGGCAGTTCTCCCCTCAATCAAACCCTTGT
The DNA here is from genome assembly GCA_035697365.1 of Kribbella sp. Lineage (GTDB taxonomy): Bacteria > Actinomycetota > Actinomycetes > Propionibacteriales > Kribbellaceae > Kribbella. The sequence goes on from DASSDE010000182.1 coordinate 9,170, forward strand.
TCAGCAGTCCTCGCACCTCGGCGACGAATCCCGCGTCGAACATCCGGTCCACGCGGCGGTCGATCCGCTCGTCGAGAACCGGCCGCGGGACGTCCAGGCCGAGCTGGATCGCACCCTCGTACACGTAGTGGTGCTCCGGCAGCGTCGCGACGTACGGGCCGCCGGTGATCTCGACGACCTCGAGCGCCCGGACGATCCGCCGGCCGTTGCTGGGCAGGATCTGCTCGGCGGCCTTCGGGTCCTTCGCCGCCAGCTCCTGGTGCAGGGCTCCGGAGCCTTTCTCCTCGAGCTCGGTCTCCAGCCGCGCGCGGACCTCCGGGTCGGTGCCGGGGAAGACGAAGTCGTCGAGGATCGCGCGGACGTACAGCGCGGAGCCGCCGGCCAGGACCGGGACCTTCTGCCTTTTCAGGCAGTCGTCGATCGCCGCGCGGGCCAGGGTCTGGAACTCGGCGACGGTCGCGGTCTCGGTGACGTCCAGGATGTCGAGCAGATGGTGCGGTACGCCGCGCTGCTCGGCCGCGGTGATCTTCGCCGTACCGACGTCCATGCCGCGATACACCTGCATGGCGTCCGCGTTCACCACCTCGCCGTTCAGGCGTTCGGACAGGGCGACGGCGAGATCGGACTTCCCGGCCGCGGTGGGACCGACGACCGCGACGACGAGTGGAGCAGGCATCGCTCCAGTCTGGCAGTGCCGCGCTTGCCCGTACGGCAGCGGGTGCCCTGAAGAGTTTGCCAAGAGGTGCGCACCGGCCTTGTGGATGACCCGGAATGTTCGGTAGTACTCCAGGGGAGTTCGTAACATTTCTACGGGAGGAAACGAAGTGACGAATCCGTTCGATGAAGAGTCGGCGAAGGACGCCGCGGGGGAAGCTGCCGAAGACCTGACCGCGGCCAAGCGCAGCGGCGGCGACGTCGAGGCACGCAGTGGTGGTGACGTCGAGTTCAGCGCGGACACCGAGCCGGGCGACGGCACCGACTCCGGCGGCGACGTGGAGTCCGGTGGGGACGTCGAGTCCGGCGGCGCCACGACCGACAGCGGTGGCGACGTAGAGTAAGACGCGTCCGGCATCGATTTGGGTACGGCGCTCGCGGAGATCCCACAGTTGAGGCGCTGCAGGTGCGAAGATCACCGCTAGCTGTCTGTAAGCACTCAACTACGCAGGAATGGGAGCCCCGAAATGGGCATCTTCGACAAGTTCAAGGGCAAGGCCGAGGACCTGAAGGACAAGGCCGCCGACCTGGTCGACGGTCACGGCGACAAGGTCGGTGAAGGTCTGGACAAGGCCGGTGACTTCGTCGACGAGAAGACGGGCGGCAAGTACGGCGACAAGATCGACGGTGGTGTCGAGAAGGCCAAGGACGGGTTGGACAACCTGGACGGCCAGAACGACGACATCCCGGGCAACAACCCGAACCAGTCCGCCTGACGTACCCGCCAAAGGGCCGCAAGCATCCCGCTTGCGGCCCTTTGTCGTGTCATCGCTCTGTCAGCAGTCGTCAGCGGTGTGTAAGCGCCGCTGCCTAGCGTCGAATCATCGGATCTCGACGAGAGGAAAGACGATGAAGAACGCAGTCATACGACTGATGGCAGCTGGTGCGGGTCTGTGCATGCTCCTCGGCGGTGGGGCCCTGAGTGCGGCTGCCGCTCCGGCGAGTGCGGACGCGGCGTCGGCCAGGGTCGGTACGTCGTTCAACGACAGGCTCTTCCCCGGGCAGTACATCTCCAACGGCCGGTACCGGTTGGAGATGCAGCGCGACGGCAACCTCGTGCTGTACGACGACTCGTGGGGCCGAGCCTGCTGGGCGAGCAACACCAACGGGATCGACGGCGTGTACGCCGACTACGACGACTCCCTGTGGACGAAGCCCTCGCTCTATCTGAAGTCCGGATACGGCGAACTGCGGCACTGGTGGGGGATGTACAACTACCTGCACAAGACCGGCAACGTCAGCGTGAACACCAAGGGCGAGGTCTGGATCGCGTACCAGAAATTCGTGTCCTGCTGATCGGGGAGACGGCGGGAACCGGACGTGCATCGTCCGGTTCCCGTTCTACGCTGGGGTGCATGGCCAAGGTTGCGGTTGACGAGCTGACGGTCCGGGCGCTGACGCCCGAGACCTGGGATGCGTTCGCTGCGCTCGCGGAGCGACACAACGGCGTGTGGGGCGGGTGCTGGTGCACCTATTTCCAGACGATGCACGACGAGAAGACGTTCGATGCTTCGAGCAATCGTGAGGTGAAGCGCCGGCTCGTCGAGCAGGGGCGTGCCCATGCCGCGCTGGTGTTCGACGGGGACCTCGCTGTCGGGTGGCTCGAGTACGGCACACCGAACGAACTGCCGAACATCTACCACCGCAAAGAGTACGAGGCGGGCCTGGAGCGTCTTCCCGACTACCGCCTGACCTGCTTCTTCACCGACCGCAACTACCGCCGCCAGGGCGTCTCCGCGGTAGCCCTCCGCGGCGCCCTCGACCTGATCGCCCGGTCCGGCGGCGGCCTCGTCGAGGCGTACCCCCAAGACACCGCCGGCAAGAAGATCACTGCCTCCTTCCTCTACAACGGCACCCGCTCCCTCTTCGAACAAGCCGGCTTCACCCACCAACGCCCCAAAGGCAAAAACCACTGCGTCATGACCAAAACCGTCTGACGCGCAGGACGCGCTACCCCCAAGCACTCCCCTCACCAACGAAGAAGTACACAAACTGGCGTTGCGCCCGGTCGTCGGCGAGCCCGACGCACTCGGTGAGGGAGACGAGATTGTGCACGCATCGGACGAACGTGCGCAGGTCGACCTCCATCAGGCGGCTGAAGCCCTCGATGACAACGGCGATCGGCGGATCCCAGGACTCTGTGACGAGATCCCACAAGCGGTCCGAGAATGCCGCCCACGACCCCGCGCCAAGGGCCGTGAAGCCGAGCCGTTCGGTCAACTCGACGAGCAGGCTCCGCTCGAGGTCACCTGCCGCGGGGGCCTTCGCCGTGACCGTTCGGAAGCCGAGTTCATCCAACGCCGCACGTGTTGCCGCCAGGTCCGCGACGTCCAGCAGGTACGGCTCGGCGGTCAGCCATGGCAGACGCGCTTCGAGGTCGACGTAGGTAGCCCAGTCCTGCCGCCGCCGAGGATCCATTCCAGCCCCCTCCAGATGTCCCGCCCGCCGCCAACGCCGAGGCGTGGCGAATGGTTTTGGGTGGGTTTGCCGAGTCGTGGAATGCGGCTCGTTTTCCGAACCATAAGCCACGACTCGGCGAACCCGGGCGTGGGTGGTTAGGGTCGGGGGATGGATCGGTTTCGGGTGGTGCCGGCGGCTTATGTGATTGTTCGGCGTGGGGATGAGGTGTTGTTGTTGCTGCGGGCCAACACCGGGTACATGGATGGGTACTGGGCTGTGCCGGCGGGGCATGTGGAGCATGGGGAGTCGGCGGCTGCGGCGGCGTTGCGGGAGTTGAAGGAGGAGGTCGGGCTGGAGGTCGAGCCGGCTGATCTCGTGCCGGTGACGGCAATGCATCGCACGGGCGGGAACGGCGATCCGATCGACGAGCGGGTGGACTTCTTCTTCACCACGTCGCGGTGGACGGGCGAGCCGCGCATCATGGAGCCGGAGAAGGCGGCCGGGCTTGGCTGGTACCCGCTCGACAAGCTTCCGGAGCCGCTGGTGCCGCACGAGGCGCGCGTCCTCGCCTCGCTGACATCCGAAGCGCTTCCTGCGGTGATCGTCCAGGGTTTCG
>DASSDE010000183.1:0-6187 GCA_035697365.1 Kribbella sp.
GTCGGTCGTCACGGTTCACGACTCCTGGACCGCCGAGAACACCTGGCCGCCGCTGACGGCGGTCAGGATGCAGTTCTATGCCGTCGGACGTACGGCGGTGCGCAGCGTGATCCGCCGCATCGAGACCGGCGAAACCTCCGACGAGGTCGTGACCGATCCTGCCCCCGAGTTGGTCGTTCGCGAGTCCACCGCCCCACCCACCCGCTGATCCCGTCCGCCCGCTTGTGCGGGGGTTGTGCAAAAGTCCGTGCTCAAACGATTGACCATTCTGCTGCCTGCGGTTTAACGTGCCTGCTCTAACGTTTGAGCAGATGCAGGACGTGGTCAAAGGAGTCCGTCATGAAGTCACCCGGTATCCGCCCCGGGGCTGTGCGTGCGCTGGCCGTCGCGACCCTCCTGGGCGCGACCGCTCTGCTGAGCGCGTGTGGTTCGTCGACGCCCGCCGGCGCCGGCGGCGATGCGCAGCAGACCGACTCCGGAGGCGCGATCACGGTGTGGGTCGATCCGCCGCGGGTGCCGGCCGCGAAGGCCTTCCAGCAGGCGCATCCGGAGATCAAGACGACGGTCAACCAGATCGACGGGACCGTCGGCGGCAAGTCGCTGCAGCAGCAGTTCGCGCAGTTCAACCAGGCCGGCAAGGGCTGGCCGGACGCGATCTTCTTTCCGTCGAACGACGACATCGCCTGGGCCTCCGGCGCACAGGTCAACTACACCGCCGACCTGACCGACCAGGTCCCCGACGTGATCAAGGGCTACGAGGACGCCGTCATCGCGCCCTGCAAGATCGATGGCAAGATCCGCTGCCTGCGCAACGACGCCGCGCCGGACGTCTTCTGGTACAACAAGGCCTTCTTCGCCCAGTACGGCTACCAGGTCCCGAAGACCTGGGAGGAGTACGGCGACCTTGCGGTGCGGATCGCGAAGGAGCACCCGGGCAAGCTGAGCGGCTTCAGCGGAGACGCGTACGCCCCCGACCGGTACCTGTGGGCCTCCGGCTGCCCGACGAACGCGCGGCAGTCCGAGACCGAGGTGCACATCGACCTCAACGACGCGAAGTGCACCCGGGCCAAGGACCTGCTGGCGAAACTCGTGCAGGCCAAGGCGATCTCGACACTCGGCATCTTCGACGCCGACGCCGCCAAGGTCGGCAAGAACCTGGTGATGAGCCCGGGTGCCGCTTGGTGGGGCGACTACCTGTTCCGCCAGACCTGGAAGATTCCCGCCGGCCAGATGACAGCTGTCGCGCCGATGAGCTGGCAGGGCGAGGACAAGCCTGCCACCGGTAACGAGGGTGGCGGCCTGTGGGGCGTCTCCCGGCACATCACCGGCAAGGAGCTGGAGAACACGCTCACCTTCGCCAAGTTCGTTGCCACCGACCCCGAGTGGCAGGTCGAGCTGTCGACCGGACTCCCGGCGTACGGACCGGTGCAGGACGCCTGGGCCGCGAAGCAGGCCAAGCAGGGGTACTTCGCCGACAACAAGGCCACCTTCGACGCGATGAAGGGCGCGAACGCCTTCGTCGTGCCGGACCACTCCTACATGCTCTACAACACCGGCAGCGTGTGGACCGAGACGGTCGCCGCCGGCCTGGCGTCCGGCAAGACCGTCGACCAGGTCTGGAGCGGGTTCGGTGACGAACTTGTGAAGCAGGCCAAGGCCATGGGCTACACGGTCAAGTAGGTGGCCTCCCGCATAGCGCGCTCCAGCGAGAGCAGGGGCGCCTGGATCCTGATGTCGCCGTACGTCGTCCTGCTGCTCGTCGGTGGCATCATCCCGGTCGGGTACGCACTGAAGACCGCGCTGGAGAAGCCGCCGACGCCGCTGGACCCGACCACCGGGTTCGGCGGGGTCGCCAGCTTCAAGACGGTCTTCACCGACTTCCGCTTCGTCGACACGTTCCAGAACGTGTTCGCGACGCTCGTGATCTGGCTGCCGATCATGATGATCGGCATCGTCGGCCTGGCGCTGCTGATCCACGCCAGCCCAGGCCGGTTCGGCGCCGCCATGCGGTTCGTCTACTACATCCCCGGCGCGCTGGCCGGGATCGCGAACTTCGTGCTCTGGGTCTACCTGCTGAACCCGGGCCAGTCGCCGATCGAAGGCTTCTGGCACGCGGTCGGCGTGGACACGATCAAGCAGGCGGTCGCATCGCCCGGGCATCTGCCGTTCGTACTGACCGCGATGATGTTCTTCCAGGGCGTCGGCTCCTGGATCGTGGTCGTGAACGGCGGACTGAACGGCATCTCCGAGGAAACCCTGGAGGCGGCCGCGCTGGACGGCGCGAACGCGTGGCAGCTCGCCTGGCACGTGAAGCTGCCGATCATCCGGCCGTGGATCGGGTACGCCGCGTTGATGAACCTGGCGTACGGGTTCCAGCTGTTCCTCGAGCCGCAGCTGCTCGACCAGGTCGCGAGCAATGCCCTGCCCGACCAGTGGACCCCGACGCAGCTCGGCTACGCGTTTGCCTTCAGCAACTACAACTTCCCGGCCGCGGCGGCGATGTCGCTGATCCTGCTCGTGATCACGCTCGGCATCGGCCTGCTGATCGTGTTCCGCAGCGGCCTGTTCGGCAAGGAGGACAGCTGATGACCGGCATCGAGAGCTGGAGCGCCGGGCGGCTGGCGCGAGTGGTGTCGATGCTGTTCGTCGCCGCGATCTTCCTGCTGCCGATCGCCGGCTTCGTCGCGATGGCGTTCCGCTCCAACGACGGCGTCTCGAACAGCAGCGGCGGGTTCCTCGGTCTCGGGGACATTGCCTGGAGCAACTTCCGGTACAGCTGGTCGCAGGTGAACGGCTTCGGCCCACAGGGCGGACTGTTCACCCGCTGGCTGACGAACTCGCTGATCGTCGCAGCGGGCGGTGCCATCCTGGCGGTGATCGCGGCGCTGCCGGCCGGTTACGCGATGGCGCGGCTGCGCTTCCGCGCCCGCCGCGCGGTGCTGATGATCACGCTCATCACGATGGTGATGCCGAACACCGTGCTGGTGATCCCGCTGTTTCTCGAGGTGAACGCAGTCGGCGCCGTCGGCCAGTTGTGGCCGGTCGCGCTGATCATGGGGTTCTTCCCGTTCGGCGTCTACCTGTCGTACATCCACTACCTGACCACGATGCCCCGGGAACTGGTCGAGGCCGCGCGCCTGGACGGGCTGGGCGAGGTGTCGGTGTTCTGGTGGATCGGGCTGCGGATCTCCAAGCAGGTCGTCGTCCTGGTCGCGTTCTTCGCGTTCGTCGCGAACTGGACGAACTTCTTCCTCCCGCTCGCACTGCTGTCCTCGAACCAGAACAACCAGACGGTCTCGATCGGCCTGCAGCAACTGATCGGCGCGAGCCCGCTGTTCAACCCGACGGTCGCGGCCGGCCTCGACGTCAAGCTCTACATGCCGCAGCTCGCCCTGGCGACGTTCGTCTCGATGCTGCCGCTGCTGGCCGTGTTCCTCGGCGCGCAGCGCTTCCTCATCCGCGGCGAGACGGTCGGCGCGGTGAAAGGCTGATGATGAAAGAGTTCGATCCGCACCCCGGTTACACCCTGGCGTTGCCGCGCAGCCCGCGCCCGATCGTGCTCGTCGGCGCCGGCGGCATCGTCCGCGACGCGCACCTGCCGGCGTACCGGAAGGCCGGCTTCGAGGTCGCAAGCATCACCGACCTCCGACGCGACCGCGCACAGACCCTCGCGGACCAGTACGCAAGACCCCAGGTGTACGACCAGGTCGCTGCCGCTGTCGCAGCAGCCCCGGCCGACGCCGTGTACGACATCGCTCTCCCGCCCGAGGCGCACATCGACGTACTCGAACAGCTCCCGGACGGCGCCGCCGTACTGCTCCAGAAGCCGCTCGGCAACGTGCTTGCCGAGGGCATCAGGACGCGCGAGGTAGTACGGCGCAAACAAATGGTCGCCGCCGTCAACACCCAGCTCCGGTTCGCGCCGTACGTCGCGGTCGCGCGGAAGCTGATTGCCGACGGCATCATTGGCGAGCTGTACGACTTCGAGATCCGGGTATCGGTCCGGACTCCGTGGGAGATGTTCCCGTACGTCCTGAAGCTCGACCGGCTCGAGATCAACATGCACAGCGTGCACTACCTGGACCTGATCCGGTCGTTCCTCGGCGATCCGACCGGTGTCTCCGCGGTCACTGTCCGGCACCCCGGGAAGGCCCACGCGAACAGCCGGTCCGACATCGCGCTGACGTACGGCGATCGCCCGGTGCGGGTCGTGGTGTCGACCAACCACGATCACCACTTCGGCGAGCGGTACGAGGAGAGCTACATCAAGTGGGAGGGCACGAAGGGTGCCGTCCGGGTGCAGCTCGGGCTGCTGCTCGACTACCCGCGCGGCGGCGAGGATCGGCTCGAGCTCGTCACCAACGACCGGCTGGACGAGGGCTGGCGGCCGGTGCCGTTCGAGGGGTCGTGGTTCCCGGATGCGTTCATCGGGTCGATGAGCGTGCTGCAGCGCTCCCTCGAGGGCTCGATCCCGTCGCTGCCGACCTCGGTGGAGGACGTGTTCCGGACGATGGCGGTCGTCGAGGCGGCCTACACGTCGGCTGCGCACGGCGGCGAGCCGCCGCCGTACAACGCCTGACTCGCGACCGACGACCTGAGAGGACCAAGTGGTGACGGAACTTCCCCTGACCGGGATCACCGTGCTCGACTTCAGCCAGTTCCTGGCCGGGCCGGTGGCAGCGCTCCGGCTTGCCGACCTGGGCGCCCGCGTGATCAAGATCGAGCGTCCGGGCCGCGGTGACGCGGGCCGCCGGCTCGCGTTCGCGGGCCTGATGGTCGGTGCCGACAGCATGTCGTTCCACGCGATGAACCGGAACAAGGAGAGCCTGGTCGCCGACCTCAAGGCCCCCGAAGACCTCGCTCGCGTCCGTGCGCTCGTCGCGGAGGTCGATGTCGTGGTGTCGAACTTCCGGCCGGGCGTGATGGAACGGCTCGGCCTCGACTACGCAACGGTCCGTGAGCTCAATCCGGGCATCGTGTACGGCAGCGTCAGCGGGTACGGCGACACCGGCCCGTTCAAGGATCGTCCCGGGCAGGACCTGCTCGCCCAGTCGATCGCCGGACTGCCGTGGCTGAACGGTTCCCGCGACGACCCGCCGGTACCGGTCGGCCTGGCCGTCGCCGATCACCTGGCCAGCTGCCATCTCGCGCAGGGCATCACGGCCTTGCTGGTCCGCCGCTTCCGCACCGGGCGCGGTGGTCACACGCAGACGAGTCTGCTCGAGGCCCTGCTCGATCTCGAGTTCGAGTTGCTGACGACCAGGCTGAACGATCCGACGATCGAGGTACGGCGCAAGGGGATCCGCTCGGCGCACGCGTTCCTGCCGGCGCCGTACGGCATCTATCCGACCAGCGACGGCTACCTGGCGATCGCGATGAACCCGGTGCCCGTGATCGGCCGTCTGCTCGAGCTGCCGGCGGTCGCGGCGATGACCGATCCGCAACAGTGGTGGGACCGGCAGGAAGAGATCGAGGGGCTGTTGTCGGAACGGCTCCGGACGCGGACCCGCGACGAGTGGCTGGCCGTGCTCGATGCCGAGGACGTGTGGTGCGCGCCGGTGCTCACGCTGGACGAGTTGGTCGATCACGACGGGTTCCGGGCGATCGGGATGACGCAGGAGATCAAGCGCGACGGCCTGGACCTGATCACCACCCGCAGTCCGATCCGGATCGACGGCGAACGGCTGCTCAACCCACGCCCGGCGCCGCGGCTCGGCGAACACGAGGAGATCGCATGACGACGTTGCGCGGCATGACGTGGGAGCACCCACGCGGGTACGACTGCCAGGTCGCGTCGGCGAAGGAGTACGCGCGACTGACCGGTGTCGAAGTTCACTGGGAGTACCGCTCCCTGCAGGCCTTCGCCGACGAACCGCTGGAGGGGCTCGCCTCCCGGTACGACCTGCTGGTGATCGACCATCCGCACGTCCCGCTGGCAGCGCCCGTTCTCGCGCCACTCGACGGCGCCGGACATGACACCGAGCTGGCCGCCCTCGCAGCCGATGCCGTAGGCAACAGTCACGCGTCCTACGCGCACGACGGTCACCAGTACGGTCTCGCCACCGACTCCGCCGCACAGGTCGCCGTCCATCGGCCGGATCTGCTCGCCAACCCACCGGCGGACTGGGACGCCGTACTAGAGTTGGCCGACGAGGGCCGGGTGCTGTGGCCCGCGAAGCCGATCGAC
>DASSDE010000184.1:0-2615 GCA_035697365.1 Kribbella sp.
GTCCACCTGCTCGAGGTCGAGGACCGCGGCCTGCCCGCCGGCCGCGACGACATCGATCTCGTGGTCCGGGTTCCGCACCACGCCGACCACGTCGTGCCCGGCCGTGCTCAGCTCCCGGGTCAGCCGGAGCGCGATCTGTCCGTGTCCACCCGCAATGACGACTCGCATACCTGCACACTATCTCTGTGCCAGATGCCGCAGCTGTTGACGGGACGAGGATTGCCTTCCAGGTTCGTGGCGAGGGGCAACCACTCGTACTCCTGGCCGGCCAATCGAACAACCACACCTGGTGGGACCCGATTCTCTCCGACTTCGAGGGACACCAACTCATCACCCTCGATTGGCGCGGTACGGGCGACAGCGACAAGCCGGACGAGGTCTACACCACGCGAGGCTTCGCGCAGGACGTCGTCGCCGTCCTGGACGTACTCAGGTTGACCACCGCGCACATCTACGGCACCTCGATGGGTGGACGAGTCGCCCAATGGCTCGCGATCGATGCACCGGAGCGGGTCGACAGACTCGTCCTCGGCTGTACGTCTCCTGGTGCAGCCCATGGGTACGAGCGCAGTCAGGAGATCCGGAAGGCGCTCGCGGATCCGGCGCGAACCGACAGCGTCCTGCTCGAACTCATGTACACCCCGCAGTGGCTCGCCCGGAACCCCGGTCCGTACTACGTCCTCGGTGACGCGAGCATGCCGCCGTACGCGAAAGGCAGGCATCTGGTCGCGAGCAACAAGCACGACGCCTGGGACGGCCTCCCGAGCATCACCGCGCCGACATTGATCCTGCACGGCGCCGACGACGTTTTCAGCCCGGTGGCCAACGCGCAACTGCTCGCCGACCGCATCCCGGGAGCACGCGCGGAAGTGATCCGCGGCGCCCGGCACGCGTACTTCCACGAGTTCCGCGCGGCGGCGAGCCCGGCGGTCCTAGCCTTCCTGCACGCGCAGGACCGGGCGTAGCGCGTCGAGTACGGCGGGATCCTCGATCGTCGACGGCACCGGCTCGTCGCGGCCGTCGGCGATGCCGCGCATCGTCCGGCGCAGGATCTTCCCCGACCGCGTCTTCGGCAGTGCCTCCACCACCGACACGTCCCGGAACGCGGCGACCGGCCCGATCTCCTGGCGTACCGCGGCCACCAGCTCGTCGCGCAGCACGTCCTCGGGCACCGTCGCGCCGGCTTTCAGTACGACGAGAGCCCGCGGCAACTGTCCCTTCAGCGCATCATGCACGCCGATCACCGCGCACTCGGCCACGGCCGCGTTCGCCGCCACCACCGCCTCGATCGAACCGGTCGACAACCGGTGCCCGGCCACGTTGATCACGTCATCGGTACGCCCCATCACGAAGATGTAGCCGTCCTCGTCGATGTATCCGCCGTCGCCGGTCAGGTAGTAGCCGTCGTACTGCTTGAGGTAGCTGTCGATGTAGCGCTGGTCGTCACCCCACAGCGTCGGCAGCGCACCCGGCGGCAGCGGCAGCCCGATCGCGATCGAGCCCTCCTCGTGCGGCAGCAACTGCTTGCCGGACGGGTCGAGGATCTGCACGTTCCAGCCCGGCATCGGCACGGTCGCGGAGCCCGGCTTGGTCGGCAGCGGCTCCAGACCGCGTGGGTTCGCGGCGATCGGCCAGCCGGTCTCGGTCTGCCACCAGTGGTCGACCACGGGAACGCCGAGCCGCTCGTGCGCCCAGTGGTACGTCTCCGGATCGAGCCGTTCGCCCGCGAGGAACAGCGTCCGGAACGAGGCAAGAGGGTACTTCGCCAGCTCGCCGGCCTCGGGATCCACCTTCTTGATCGCGCGGATCGCGGTCGGCGCGGTGAACAGCGCCTTCGCGCCGTGTTCGGAGATCACCCGCCAGAACGCGCCTGCATCGGGCGTGCCGACCGGCTTGCCCTCGTACAGGACGGTCGTCGCGCCGACCAGCAGCGGTGCGTAGACGATGTACGAGTGGCCGACCACCCAGCCGACGTCCGAGGCCGTCCACCACACGTCGCCCGGCCCGATGTCGTACACGTTCCGCATGGTCCAGGCGAGCGCGACCGCATGACCACCGTTGTCGCGGACGACCCCTTTCGGGCGGCCCGTCGTACCGGAGGTGTAGAGGATGTAGAGCGGATCGGTCGCCGCGACCGGCACCGGATCGGCCGGCTGCGCCGTCGCGACGAGCTCGGTCCAGTCGAGGTCGCGCTCGCCCAGCCGAGCCGCGGCCTGCGGGCGCTGCAGTACGACGGTGTGCTCCGGCCGGTGCGACGCGATCGTCAGCGCCTCGTCGATGATCGGCTTGTACTCGACGACCCGCGAGGGTTCGACGCCGCACGACGCGGCCACGATCACCTTCGGGCCGGCGTCCTCGATCCGGGCGGCGAGCTCGCGCGGCGCGAAGCCGCCGAAGACCACCGAGTGGATGGCGCCGAGCCGGGCGCAGGCGAGCATGGCGACGACCGCCTCCGGGATCATCGGCATGTAGACGATGACGCGGTCGCCCTTGCCGACTCCGAGCGAGCGCAAGGCGCCGGCAAAGACGGCGACCCGGTCGCGTAGGTCGGCGTAGGTGAAGCTCGCGCCTGATCCGGTCACCGGTGAGTCGTAGATCAGCGCGGTCCGCTCGCC
>DASSDE010000185.1:0-10444 GCA_035697365.1 Kribbella sp.
ACGATCGAGGCGAAGTTCGAGAAGCAGTACGCCGAGGACCCGTGGTACATCCACCTGTACCGGACGTCGTACGCGTACCACGGCGTGCACCCGTTCTACATGTGGTACTGGATCTCCCACGCGCTGGACCACTGCGGCGACGTCGTCTGGGTCGGCGGCAACCGCAAGACGGTCGAGCGGATGGGCTTCCGGTCCGCGTCGACGCTGCAGGACGCGCTCGAGATGGTCAGCCACTCGGTCGGCCGGTCGCCCTCGATCACGTACCTGCACAACCCGCCGCATCTGCTCGCGGACGTGCGCTGATGGGGACCAGCCTGGTGAAGTTCGGCCGCGACACCGCGCGGGACGTGAAGCAGGTCGCGCGCGGGTGGCGGTGGGGACGGCGGCCGCAGGTGCCGCGGTCGGCCGAGCCGTACGTGATCCCGAAGGAGTCCGCGGTCTTCCCGACCCGGTGGGCCCGGAAGCCGGCCGCGATCGCGGTCCGCGACCTGCTCCAGAAGGGTCCGCTGAACGCCGTACTGAACTTCGAGGTCAGCCCGCAGGTCAGCGGCCTGGACTCGCTGCTCAAGCTCGACGGGCCGGCGATCATCGTCGCGAACCACTCCTCGCACCTCGACACCCCGTTGCTGCTGCTGTCGCTGCCGGACGCGATGCGTCGCCGGACGGCGTTCGCGGCCGCGGCGGACTACTTCTTCGACACGTGGTGGCGGGCAGCCGGGTCGGCGATCGTGTTCAACACGTTCCCGATCGAGCGTCGCGGCGGCAAGATGAGCTCGACGCCGGGCGATCTGCTCGCGGACGGCTGGAACGTCGTCGTGTTCCCGGAGGGGACGCGGTCGCCGGACGGCTGGGTGCAGCGGTTCCGGATGGGTGCTGCGTACCTTGCCGTCGAGCACGACGTACCGATCATCCCGGTCGGCATCAAGGGCTCGTTCGCCGCGATGCCGCGCGGTCGTGGCTGGCCGGTTCCTGGTCGGCCCGCGGTGCACGTCCGGTACGGCGATCCGCTGCGTCCCGCTGAAGGAGAGAGCGCCCGCGACTTCGCGCCGCGGATCGCGGCCGCGGTGTCGGCGTTGCTGGACGAGGAAAGCACCACTTGGTACGAGTCGCGCCGCCGCGCCGCCATCGGCGCCTCACCTGCGCAGACCGGGCCCGACGCCGCACGCTGGCGCCGCGTCTGGGAGTCCACCCGCCCCATGAAGTCCACCGACGGCCGCCGCCGCGCCTGGAAGTGACAACGATCGAGGTCCGGCCGCGTTTCGGCGCGGCCGGCCGCCCCTTCTGGGTTCTAGCCGTCGTCTACCTGATGTTGCCCGCCGTGCTGTGCGCCTCGCTCGCGACGTGGGCCCTCAGTTGGGTGGCCGCAGTCGGTCTGTTCGCCGTACTGATCGCCGCACTGACGCTGCTGTTCTGGCTCGCCATCCGTGGCGCCCGGATCTGGGTCGGCCCGGACACGGTCGCCTACCGGTTCACGGCCTGGACTGATCCGAAGGTGCTGCCGCGCGCGCAACTCGTCCGGGTGCTCTGGATCGACCGTGTCAAAGCAACCCTGCCGATGGGGATCTGGATCATCGTCGCCGCGGATGGCACGCGCATCGGAGCCGCCCGCTGGCTCTGGACCGACGCCGACTTCCACGCCGTCAGCACCGCCCTCGGCCTCCCGGTGGACCACCGCTCAACCATGGGCTCACTCGATCTGGTCCGCGAGCTCGGCGTCGACCCAGCCTACAAACGCAACCCCCTGCACATCCTCATACTGCTTGCAGCCGCCGCCATCGGCGTCCTCATCGCGTGGCCAATCGTCCGTGCCATGCTTGGCTGAGACAGCACGGCTGTCGCCTGATGGAAGCTGGCTGGTTTTTCGGCCCAGGATCCAGGACCCGCGGTTTCCGGTGTCAGCCGATCGCCACTGGTCGGCGGACGAATGCACCTCAGACCTCAACGGCTACGCTTGGCCAGGTGAGCCTTGCTGTGCGAGTCATGCCTTGTTTGGACGTTGATGCCGGGCGGGTGGTGAAGGGCGTCAACTTTGCCGACCTGCGGGACGCGGGCGACCCGGTGGAGATGGCTCAGGTGTACGACGCGGAGAGCGCCGACGAGTTGACGTTCCTGGACATCACCGCGTCGTCGGGTTCGCGGGAGACGACATACGAGGTGGTTCGCCGGACGGCGGAGCAGGTGTTCATCCCGTTGACCGTTGGCGGCGGCGTGCGCGAGGCGTCCGACGTGGACCGGCTGCTGCGCGCGGGCGCGGACAAGGTCGGGATCAACACCGGCGCGATCGCGCGGCCCGAGGTGATCGGCGAGATCGCGCACCGGTTCGGCAACCAGGTGCTGGTGCTGTCGCTGGACGTACGGCGGTCCACGGAGCAGCCGAGCGGATTCGAGGTGACGACCCACGGCGGACGGCGCTCGGCCGGGCTCGACGCGATCGAGTGGGCGCAGCGCGGCTGCGAGCTGGGCGCGGGGGAGATCCTGCTGAACTCGATGGACGCCGACGGTACGAAGCAGGGGTTCGACCTCGAGCTGATCAAGGCGGTTCGCGCGGTGGTCGACGTACCGCTGATCGCCAGTGGGGGAGCGGGCGCACCGGAGCACTTCCCGCCTGCGGTCGAGGCCGGCGCCGACGCCGTCCTCGCCGCCAGTGTCTTCCACTTCGGCGACTTCCGGATCGCCGACGTCAAGAAGGCCCTCCGCGACGCCGGGATCGTGGTCCGGTGAGCATGCAGGTTGAGCGTTCTGAGGAACTGGTCGCGGCGGTCGAGCAGGAGATGTCGGCGCTGTTCCGGCGGTCGCGGTCGGCGTCCTTGCGGCTGGCGCGGCGGGTCCACCCGGACATGGATGCGGCGGGGTACGCACTGATCTCGCAGATCGAGCCGGCGGCGGGCGCCGGGGTGCGGGCGTCGGACGTCGCGCAGATGCTCGGGCTCGACAAGTCGACGGTCAGCCGCGGCATCACCCAGCTGGAGAACCTCGGCCTGATCGAGCGCGTCGGCGATCCCGACGACGGCCGGGCGCGACTGCTCCGCCTGACCGCCGTCGGCGCCGAACGCTACGAGGCGATGCGCACCCAGCGCCAGACCGAGTTCCGCGCCATCCTGGACCGCTGGAACCCCACCGACCTGGCCGACCTGGGCCGCCTCCTCGCCCGCCTCAACGAAGACCTCGGCTGACCCGCACCCAACCCGCCGCCCGCAGCCCCCTGCCGCCACCCCGCGGTCTCCGCACCGGCCCACCACGGATGGATGTCCCCTCCAGCTGTCTGCGGCAGCGTGGATTACGCACGGTGAGCGGCCGCCCACACGACGCGCATATGGTTGTGGAAACCAACTATTCGTGTATATAGTTGGGTTATGCAACTAGCTCAGCAACCCCTTGTCCCGGGGGTAGAGCGGGATGCGGCGGCCCAGGAGCTGCTCGAAGGGGTCAGTTCCCTGGTGCGGGCCGTCCGCTGTATCGAGCACCGGCACCTCGGCGGGGAGGGCGGACTGCGCCGCTCCGACGCGAGCGTGCTCAAGGTGCTGATGAAGGACGGCGAGCAGCGTGGCGGCGAGATCGCGGCCAGGCTCGGCGTCGACGCGTCGGTGGTGAGCCGGCAGCTGACCGCGCTGGAGGCCGACGGACTGGTGAGCCGTCGTCCGGATCCGGCCGATGCCCGGGTCGGGCTGGTCAGTCTGTCACCCCGGGGCAAGGCCCAGTTGGAGGCCATGTACTCGTCCTACATCCAGCAACTCAGAACCGCTTTGTCCGACCTCGACGACGACGCCCTGATCGCGGCCGCTGCCACCATGCAGCGGGTCGCGGTGGCGATCACCGGGGCGACGAAGCTCGTGAGGCAACCCCCCAAGACTGGAGAGTAATGACTGTCACCGAGACCCGGCAGCAGGTGCCCGCTGCGCCGGAACTCACCCACCGCGAGATCCTCGAGATCCTGATCGGCCTGCTCGCCGCGCTGTTCACGGCGATGCTGAGCTCGACGATCGTCAGCAACGCCCTGCCGACGATCATCGCCGACCTCGAAGGCACCCAGACGCAGTACACGTGGGTCCTCACCGCGAGCCTGCTGGCCACGACGGTGTCCACGCCGATCTGGGGCAAGCTCTCGGACCTGGTGAGCAAGAAGCTGCTGGTCCAGCTGGCGATCTCGGTCTTCGTGATCGGGTCGGCGCTGGCCGGTCTGTCCCACAACGTGCCGTTCCTGATCGGCGCCCGGGTTCTCCAGGGCCTCGCGATGGGCGGTCTGCTGGCGCTCGCCCAGGCCATCATCGGTGCTGCGATCCCACCCCGTTCCCGGGGCCGGTACTCCGGTTACATGGGAGCTGTGATGGCGGTCGCGACCGTCAGCGGCCCGCTCCTCGGCGGCGTTATCGTCGACACCTCCTGGCTCGGCTGGCGCTGGTGCTTCTACGTCTGCGTGCCGCTGGCCGTGGTCAGCCTGGTGATCCTGCAGAAGTACCTGCACCTGCCCGTGCTCAAGCGCAAGGTGCAGATCGACTACCTGGGCGCCGTCCTGATCAGCATCGCGGCCAGCCTGCCGTTGCTCTGGGTCACCTTCGCCGGCTCGAAGTTCGCGTGGATGTCCTGGCAGTCCGCGCTCTTCGTCGGCGGCACCCTGGTGGTCGGCTTCCTGGCCGTACTCGTGGAGAACCGCGCCGCTGAGCCGCTCGTCCCGCTGAAGGTCGTGCGGGAGCGCACCACCGCGCTGGCGATCGTGGCCAGCCTGTCGGTCGGTGTCGCGCTGTACGGCAGCGCGCTGTTCCTCGGTCAGTACTTCCAGATCGCCCGCGGGTACAGCCCGACCCAGGCCGGTCTGCTGACGATCCCGATGATGCTCGGCTCGTTCGTCGGCTCGGCGGGTTCCGGTCAGCTGATCACCCGTTACGGCAAGTGGAAGCGGTATCTCGTGTCGGGTGGCATCCTGCTGCTCGTCGGTCTGCTGATTCTCGCCACGATCGACCACACATCGCCGTACTGGTACGTCGGCCTGGGCATGCTGGCGATGGGCCTCGGTATGGGCATGACGATGCAGAACCTGGTCCTCGCCGTCCAGAACACCGTCGACGTCACGCAGATCGGCGCGTCCTCCGCGACCGTCGCGTTCTTCCGCACCCTGGGTGGTGCGGTCGGCGTCTCGGCGCTGGGTGCGGTGCTTGCCGTCCGGGTCAAGGACCTGATCGTGGCCGGTGTGCTCGCCGGCCCGAACGGTCCCGAGGCTGCCCGCAAGCTGCAGGAAGGCGGCGGCGGTACGAGCCTGCTGGACGTGAAGAACCTGCCGCCGCAGCTCGCGGAGCTGGTCCGGCACGCGTACGGTGACGCCACCGGGCGGATCTTCCTGATCGCCGCCGCGTGTGCGGTGGTCAGCCTGATCGCGGTGCTGTTCATCAGGGAGGTCCCACTCCGCAAGACCGTCAACAAGGTCGTCGACGTCGAGGGGCTCGCGGACAGCGCTGTGCACGACTAGACCCGCGGCGGCTCCAGGCCTGTCAGTTCTCGGGCGCGGATGTTCGGAGAACCGATCAGCCAGAGGACGGAGAGCAGGCCGCCCGCCGCGGAGACCAGGAGGGTTTCCCGGACACCTATCCAGGTGCCGAGGAACCCTCCTACTACTGCGCCGAGCGGTCTGATCCCGTAGTTGATCGTGCTGTAGGCGCCGGACACCCGGCTGCGCATGTGTTCGTCGGTGACCGTCGCCTGCAGTGAGTTGTTCGGTATGTCGTAACACATCACCGCGAAGGACCCGATGAACTCGGCGGTCGCCAGCGCGGCCACCTTGATCCACGACGGCCCGGACGCGGCGGCTGCGATTGCCATCGAGCCCGGGAAGACGACCGCGCCGACGGCGATCAGCGGACCGACGCCGATCAGTCGGCTGAGCGGTGTGGCGGCAACCGCGCCGAGCAGACCGCCGGCGGCGCCGATGCCGAGCGCGACGCCGATGGTGCCGGCCGACAGCTCCAGTTCGCGGCTCGCAAACAGGACGAGCAGTGCGGTGCCGATCAGGTTGAAGAAGTTCACGGTGGTCGAGCAGCCGAGGCTGCGACGCAGGTAGGGGTGCTGCAGCACGTACCGCATGCCTGCGCGAGCGCGCTGCCACAGCGGCTCCGCGCTCTCGTCGGACGGCGCCGGGTCCGACTCGATCCGACGCAGCTGGGTCGCGGAGAACAGGAACGTCAGCGAGTCGACGACGAGCGCCACCGGCGCGGACAACCACTGGATGAGCAGACCGCCCACCGCCGGGCCGCCCATGAACGAGATCGAGCGGGTCGCGGACAGCTTGCTGTTCGCCTCCAGGAAATGCTCGCGGTCGACGAGCCGGACGAAGAACGAGGCGTAGGCGGTGTTGAACAGCACATGCGCCGTACCGGCCAGGATTGCGATCACGTACAAGTGGGTCAGCGTCAGCAGATCGAGCCAGTACGCGACCGGCAGTGTGAGCAGCAGAGCCGTCCGGATCAGGTCCGCGGCGATCATCAGCGGGCGCTTGTCGCGACGGTGGTCGACCCAGGCGCCGATGAACAGCGAGGCGATGTTCGGCAGCCAGACCGCCGCGGTCAGGAATCCGACCTGGCTGGGGGAGGCGTCGAGCATGGTGACCGCGATCAGCGGCAGCGCCAGCTCGGTGATCCGGTCGCCGAACTCGGACACGCCCTGCGCGGACCAGAACCGCCGGAACCGCTGGTCCCGCCACAGACTGGTCGCGGTGAGCGTCTTCATGGTGCCTCGGGCAACGAGAGGCGCAGATGCCGGACCGGGCGTGCGTCCTCGGGTAGGTCGGCGGTGTTCCGGCGTTGGACGTACGGGGCCAACACGTCCTCGATCGCGGACTCGATCGCCTCGACTTCGGCAGGCGTGACGACGAGCAGGGTGTTCGACGAGCCGGCCACGCGTCTCCACTCGGCGTCCAGACTCGGCTCGGTGTCGGAGAGCCAGTGCTGGGCGTACTCGAGCGCCTGGCTCAGCATCTCGGCCAGCAGCAGCCGGCCGGCCTCGGCGCCGTCGGGGGTCTTCGGCATCTCGTAGCGGAATCCACGGGCGGCGGCGTTCCACCAGCGTTGCCGCCGGTCGGTGCCGCTCGGCGGCGGTACGTCGATCACCAGCCCGAACTCGGCCAGGTGCCGTAGATGCCAGCTCGTCACCGAGGGGGAGGCGCCGACGTGCTCCGACAACTGCGTCGCCGTTGCCGGGCCGTTCTTCTGCAGGAAGCTGAGCGCCGCGAGCCGGACCGGGTGGGCGAGCGCCCGCATCGCCTGCGGGTCGGTGATCTCGAAGTCGCCGTACGGATTCCTGAGAGACATGTTTCGAGAGTAATCTCTCAGATCTCCTGTAAGCAAGATCTGTCGGAGGTCCGGGTACGGCTGGACACTGGACGGTGTGTGGGACGAGAGCGATCCAGGGGCTGATCCAGCGGCCCTGTACCGGCGGACGTGGCCGGGGCTGATCGGCGTACTGACGTCGATCGGGGGATCGCGTGTGGAGGCCGAGGCGGTGGCCGAGGACGCGTACGTGAAACTGCTGGGTCGCTGGGATGCCATCCGGCGGTACGACGACCCGGAGCTGTGGGTGCGCGGACTTGCCGTACGCACGATGGTCAGCCGGCTGCGCCGCCGCGAGGCGCTCGCCAGGCTCGCCGGCCGGTTGCACGGCACGCGGGTCGACGACGTGGTGGGCGAGGGTGTGGCGGATGCGTTGGGGTTGATGTCGCCGGGACAGCGTGCGGTGGTCGTACTGCATGACGTGTTGGAGCTGCCGATCGAGCAGATTGCCGAGGAGTTGCAGTGCGGCGTCGGCGCGGTGCGGTCGCGGCTGGCCCGGGCGCGGCAGTCGCTCGCGGCGGTACGTGAGGCGGCCCAGGATGCTTGACCCACTGGTTGAGTACGTCGGCGCGCTGACGCCGGACGAGGCGCTGCCGTTCGAGGACCTGGAACGCGCTCTGCGGGAGCGGCGCCGACGGCGTTCCGTCCGGCTCGCCGCGGTCACTGCCGCCGTGCTCGTGATCGCAGGCGGGGTCGCGTTCGGTTCCGCCCATCGGCACAGTGAGCCGGAGCCGACGATCGGGCTGGAACAGCCTCGGTACGTGGTCGACGGGCCGGCTCCGCAGCGGTACAAGCTCGGTACGACGGTCATCCTGCTCCGCGGTGAGATCGCCGTGACGTCCGCAGCACTGGATCCGGATCACCTGTCGGTGCTGACCGTGGGGGTCGCGCGGGACGAGGTGCCGGTCGAGCCGTGCCTGCCGAACACCGTGGTCCGGATCCTGTCCCAGGACGGGGGTTCGGTCCGGATCGCGGCGTACCGATACGGCATCGGCCCGGACCAGAACGAGGGCCACCAGTGCACGAATCGGGGTCCTGCGCCGACCACTGTCAAGCTCGACCTCAAGACCCCGCTGGGCAATCGGACTGTGTACGCCGGTACGACCGGTGAGCGCGTCGTACTCAAAGGACGCGGCTGTCTCAAGCAGGCTGGATCGTTCGCTGCCAGATGTCGCTGATCAGGTCGGGACGCATGCCGACGGAGGTGTAGAGGGCGACCGCGGGGGTCGGGTTGCCGGTGTCGACGTGCAGGATCGTGCCGGTGCGGCCGGCTTTGGAGTCGGTGGCGAAGGCGTTGCGCAGCAGGTACTTGGCGAGGCCGCGGCCGCGGGCGGACGGTACGACGGCGAGCCGGCCGACGTAGCCGCAGTTGTCGGTGCTGACGAAGTTGTCGTTGCACTCGGTCGTCGCGACCGGTTGCCCGTCGAGCTCGAGGATCGTCACCTGCGACCAGTCGAAGGTCGACCGGGTCTCGCGGGACGCCACCCACTCGTCGAACGGTCGCGGCAAAGTACCGGGCTGCTCCGCGAACGCTTCCATCAGTACGGCGTGCGCGGCCCGGCGACTCGCCTCGTCCAGAGCGCCACGCCGCACCACCACACCCGCCGGGACCACAGGCTCGGGCACCGGACCGTCGAACATGATGCGCATCCGGTGAACGGACGTACCGACCACATACCCACGCGCCCCAAGCACGCTCGCCAAGCGCTCATCCTCCCGAACGACCCCAGCCCTCAACACAACCGAGGGCGGCTCGACTGCGGCGACAGCGGTGGAGGAGACGGCGGAGGACCCGGTGGCGTCGGTGGGCGCGGTGCTTCGGGCTACCTCGATGGCGCGGTGTTCTGCTTGGTCCAGGAGCCAGTTGAGGACAGCTGGGTCGGGGCTGAGGATGTCGACGTTCAGGTGGGTTCCGTTGGTGATCGGGACTGCGGTGGCTGAGCCGGCGAACCGGTTGTCGGCGTCGAGCACCACCCAACCGTCGGTCGCCAGGTTGCAGCCGGGATCGCGCAGGTAGTTCGCGACGTCCTCGGGGCTGTGCTTCGCGAAGCCGAGCAGCGCGGACGTGTACACCGCCGACTGCTCGGCGATCAGCGCCGCATCCTCCAGCCGCATCGCCCGCGACGTGTGACCGGCAGGCAGACTCATGCGGTCACCTCGCGCTGCCAGACTTCCATCACCAGCGTGGGTCGCATCCCGACCGACTGATACACGCCGAGCGCCGGCGTCGGGTTGTTGGTGTCGACGTGCAGGATCGTGCCGCTCCGCCCGTCCGCCGCGTCGATCGCGAACTGGTCCCGCAGCAGGAACTTCGCCAGCCCCTTCCCGCGCGCTTTCTCGAGAACGCCGAGCCGCCCGATGTAGCCGCAGTTCTCGTCCTCGACGAACTGGTCGTTGCTCGACCGCATCGCGACGGCCTCACCGTCCAGCTCCAGCAACGTCAGCTGCGACCAGTCGAACACCGAGAAGTTCTCCTGCGACGCCTTCCACTCGTCGAACGACCGCGGCGTGAACCCGAACTGCCCGTCGAAGGAGGCATTCAGTACGTCGTGCGCTGTCCGCTGACCAGCCTCGTCCGGCGTGCCCCGCCGGACGACGACACCGGCCGGGACCTCCGGCGCCGGGACCGCATCCGTGTGGTCGATCCGCATCCGGTAGAAGACCGTGCCGCGCTCGTACCCGTACCCGGCCAAACGATCGCGCCGCGCGGTGTCGGCCTGGTACGCGACCGTGTGGAGTTGCACCGAGGCATGCCCGAACTCCCGCGCGAACTCACGTGCCCGCTCCGTGATCCGGTCGAGCAACCATCGCTCCACCGCGAGATCGTCGGCCACCACGTCCAGGTCGAGCTGCCGATGATCGCCCTTCCCGTAGACCCACGCGAACCCGGCCGGCCGATTCTCGGCGAAGACGAGCCACCCGTTGCGGTCAGCGTCCAATTCCCGAACCCGCAAGGTGTCCCGCACCTCGTCGAGGGTCAAGTCGGCGCTACCGATCACCGAGGTGTTGTACGCGGACGCCAGCTCGAGGATCGCCTGCGCGTCCTCGATCGTCGGCGGCCGGACGGTGTGCTCGTCAGGCAGTACGGCGGTCATGCACGCATCGTGGTGGACGACCGCCGTACTGTCCAC
>DASSDE010000186.1:0-4445 GCA_035697365.1 Kribbella sp.
CGCGGCCATCAGGCCGGCCCAGTCCGGCATCGACTGCGGTGAGGCCTGCTTGAAGACGGCCAGGGCGACGGTCAGCGGCCGGACGCTGTCGTCGGTGGTGACCAGCAACGGCCAGAAGTAGTCGTTCCAGAGGCCGATGAAACCGAGGATCGACAGCGTCGTGACCGGACCGGCCGACATCGGCAGGATGATCCGGAACAGGATCCGGACCGGCCCGGCGCCGTCGATGATCGCGGCCTCCTCGACCTCGGTGCTGAGCCCGATCATGAACTGGCGCAGGAAGAAGATGTTGAACGCCGAGAACAACGCCCCCGGCAGGATCATCCCGGCGAACGTGTTCAGCAGCCCGAGATCCTTGATCAGTACGTAGTTCGGCAGCAGCGTCAGGATGCCCGGGATCATCAACGCGGTCAGGAAGATCGCGAACAGCTGGTCCCGGCCGCGCCACTGCAGCCGCGCGAAGGCGTACGCCGCGAGCAGCGAGAAGAACACGATCAGCGCCGTCGTCACCGACGCGAAGATCACCGAGTTCAGCACCGAACGCCCGAGGTCGATCGCCGCGCCCGAGCCGCCCTGAGCCAGCGCCTCGGACCGTGACGAGAACCCCAGCACCCGGCCGAAGGCGCCCCAGGTGAAGCCGACCGGCACCGGCGAGGACGCGTGCGTGATCAGCTCGAGGTTGTTCGACAGCGCGGTCCGCAGCATCCAGTAGAACGGGAACACGGTCACGAGCAGGATCAGGCCGATGTACAGCCAGGCGGCCGTCCGCCCGACCGGGAGCCGTCGGCGTGCGGCCCGTGAAGAGGTTGACATCCAGGGTCTCCTAGTTGGTGTCCGACTCGTTCGCACGCAGCAGTCGCAGCTGGACGAACGTGATCGCGAGCAGGATCACGAACAGCGCGAGCGACATCGTCGCGGCGTACCCGAAGTCGAACTGCCCGAAGGCCTTGTCGTAGATGTAGATCTGCAGCATGTTCGTCGCGCCGGCCGGACCGCCCTTGGTGGTCACCTGGACGATGTCGAAGACCTGGAAGGACCCGATCACGGTCAGTACGGCGACCAGCGCGAGGATCGGCCGGAGCAGCGGCAGCGTCAGGTACCGCAACATCTGCAGCTCACTCGCACCGTCCAGACGGCCGGCCTCGTAGACCGACGGCGGGATCGTCTGCAGCCCCGCGAAGATGATGATCGCGTTGTAGCCCATCGACTTCCAGACGCTGATGAACGCGAGGCTCGGGACCGCCCAGCCGTGCGATCCGAGGAAGAACACCGGGTGGTCGATCAGCTTGGTCAGCCCGAGATTCAGGATGCCGAGCTGCGGGTCCAGCATCCACGCCCAGACCGTGCCGGCCACGACGCCGGAGACCAGGAACGGCAGGATGATGAAGCCGCGGACCACGGTCGAGACCCCGAGCCGGTGCAGCACCACCGCCGTCAGTACCGAGAAGAACAGCCCGATCGCCACCGACAGCACCACGAAGTACACCGTGACCAGCAACGACTTCCAGAACATGTCGTCGTGGCCGAGGTGCCGCAGGTTCGCCAGGCCGGTCCAGCGCGCCGGCGTGAGCACCTTGAAGTTCGTGAAACTCAGGTAGATCCCGCGCAGCGTCGGGTAGGCCGCGAACAGCACGAACCCGATCGCGGCCGGCGTGACCAGGATCCACGCGAGCCTGCCGTCGTAGCGGTGCGCGGGTGAGTTGCGTCGGTCGAGTAGTGCCATGACCTGCCTGTCGGAGGATGCGGAGGGTATTATTTTGCTGGATCAATTAATTGCCTGGATCATAGCCCGCTGTCAAGGAGGGGTCCGCCGTGAAGGCGATCGTGCTGATGTTCGACAGCCTCAACCGGCACCTGCTCCCGCCGTACGGCGGGACCGAGGTGATCGCCCCGAACTTCGCCCGCTTGGCGGACCGCGCGACCACGTTCGACCGCGCGTACGCCGGTTCGCTGCCGTGCATGCCGGCCCGCCGCGAGCTGCACACGGGCCGCTACAACTTCCTGCACCGCAGCTGGGGCCCGCTCGAGCCGTACGACGACTCGATGCCGGAGCTCCTCGGGCAGGCCGGTGTCCACACGCACTTGGTCTCGGACCACCCGCACTACTGGGAGGACGGCGGCGCGACGTACCACACCCGCTACACCACGTGGGAGTTCTTCCGCGGTCAGGAGGGCGACCCGTGGAAGGGAATCGTTGCCGGCGGCCACCGCCGGTTCAAGGACGAGCTGCAGCGACAGGACACGATCAACCGGGAGTGGTACGCCGACGAGGCGGACCACCCGCAGACGCGAACCGTCGACGCCGGACTCGACTTCGTCCGGGACAACGCCGAGGCCGATCGCTGGCTGGTGCAGATCGAGTGCTTCGACCCGCACGAACCGTTCACCGGCTATCCGCGGTACCGCGAGCTGTACCCGCCGGACGTGGACGGCGTCGGGCTCGAGTGGCCCGAGTACGGGCCGGCGGGCGATCGGGCGGCAGTGATCGACCAGACGCGCAACCAGTACGCGGCGCTCGTCACGATGTGCGACCACTCGCTCGGCCGGGTGCTCGACCTGATGGACACCTACGGGCTGTGGGACGACACGATGCTGATCGTCAACACGGATCACGGCTTCCTGCTCGGCGAGCACGGGCGCTGGGCGAAGTCCGTGCAGCCGTGGTTCGAGGAGCTGGTCCATCTGCCTTTGTTCGTCTGGGATCCACGCTCCCGCGGTGCCGGTGACCGTCGTGACGATCTGGTGCGGACGATCGACCTGGCTCCGACCCTGCTCTCGTACTTCGGCGCGCCACCGGCCACGGACGCCCAGGGTCGCGACCTCGCCGCGGACGGTGCGTGCCGCGGCGCCCTGTTCGGGATTCACGGCGGCCACGTCAACGTAACCGACGGCCGGTACGTGTACTTGCGGGCCGCTGCCGAGGAGTCGAACCAGCCGCTCGAGGAGTACACGTTGATGCCGACCCACATGCGCGGCCGGTTCACCCCCGCCGAGCTCCGCGACGCGCGTCTCGCGGCACCCTTCGGCTTCAGCAAGCAGGTCCCGATGCTGGCCCTCGGCAACATCGAGGGCTTCGTGAACTCCTTCCACCAAGGCACGCTGCTGTACGACCTCGAGGAAGATCCGTGGCAGCAGCACCCGATCGTCGACGACGAACTGGAGTTGCGGATGCTCACGCTGCTTCGCGACCTGCTCGCCGAGTCCGAGGCACCCACCAGCCAGTACGAGCGCCTCGGCATCCCGCAGTACGGCGAACTCCGCGCCGAGCACCTGCTGGCACGGCAGCAGCGCGACGCCGGTCTCCGCGCGACCAACGCGTTGCCGCCGCTCGAGGAGGTCTCTGCGCTGCGGACCCCGGTAAACGTCGCTTTGTCCATCCCGGTGGTCCGCGAACTGGTCCTCCGACGTCTGCCGGCGCTCGGCCGCACCGAGGTCGTGAACTCGCTGACCAGCCTGACCCTGTACGCCGTCGCCCACCAGCTCGCGACGCCCGTCGAAGAGGTCCGATCTCTGGCTGCGGACCTCGCGCACCTCACCGATAGATCAGAGAAATGTCCATAGACGTCCGAGGCCGGCCCCATACCGGCCGCCCCGTGGAACTCCCTAGCGTCGAAGCATGCACGACGTGACCCTGCAGTTCTCCGCCGACGGCGGCCGGCTGCTCCTCCGGCTTGCGGTCGGCACGCCGATCAGCGCCGTCCGGGTGCAACTGTTCGACCGCGACGAACTGGTCCGCGCGTGGATCACCGACGTGGCCCCGACCCAACCGCTGGTCGACCGGGTGTCCGTACCGCCCGGCTGCACGCTCGGTGACCTGCGACTGGTCGCCGTTGCCGCAGGCACCGAAATCGCCACCGCCGGCCTGCACACCCAGGTCGAAGTCGCCGCCTGAGCATCAGACACCCCCTAGGCTGGCCGGGTGCTCATTCCCGACGGCTTTCCCGGCCAGCGGATCCAGGTCCTCCCCCGGCCGCTGGTCCGGCGGATGCGCGCGGCACCGATCACCGGCCGGCTGCTGGTCACCGACGCGGGCTACTTCCCGCACGCCGCCCGGCACGGCCGGACGCGTCCGGCCGGCGCACCGGAGGCGATCATCATCGTCTGCACCGAAGGATCCGGTCTGCTCACGGCGGGCGACGTCGAGGTCCGCGCCTCGGCCGGCGAGGCCGCGGTCATCCCGGAGGGCCTGCCGCACAGCTACCGCGCCGACGAGCGCGACCCCTGGTCGATCTGGTGGTTGCACGTCTGCGGTACGGACGCCGCACCGCTGATCGACGCAGTCCGCGGCCCCGAAAACGCTCTCACGCTCAAGCTGCGCGACACCTACGCGGCCACGTCGCTGGTCGACCGGGCGCTGTCGAGCATGGAACACGACGAGACCGCGGCCAGTCTGATCCCGGCCGCCGGTGCCGCGTGGCACCTGCTGACGCAGCTGACCGCCGACC
>DASSDE010000187.1:0-4001 GCA_035697365.1 Kribbella sp.
ACGGCTTCTACAAGAGCATCGGCTACACCGCCGGGCCGTTGCTCGGCGGCGGCATCGTGTGGCTCAGCGGGTTCCGGCTGCTGTTCGGCGTGATGACCGTGCTCGCCCTGGGCGTGGCGGTGTGGGCGCTGCTCGCCGTACCGGTCGTGCCACCGTTGCCCAGGGCCCGGCAGACTGTGCTCGACCTCGCACGGCGGATCACTGACCCGGCCTTCCTCCGTCCGACCGTTGCGCTCGCCGCCGCGACGGCGGCGCTGTCCGTCGGTGTCGGCTTCCTTCCGGTCACCGGCGCGTCGGACGGCCTCGGCACGATCGCGACCGGTGCGGCGGTCTCGCTGCTGGCAGCGACGGCAGCCGTCGTTCAGCCGCGCGCGGGTCGGGCCCTGGACGCCGGCAAGCTCACAACTCGTACCGGTATCGCGGTCGGGCTCGGCCTCGCGGCCATCGGCTTCATCTGCGCGGCCCTGCCCGGCGTGGTGTTCCTACTGATCGCGGCCGCGCTGATCGGCGCCGGGACGGGTGTGATCACGCCGCTCGCCTTCGCCGCACTGGCCGCGAGCACACCGCAGGAGCGCCTCGGTCAAACGATGGGCACTGCGGAGCTCGGCCGTGAGCTCGGCGATGCGGGCGGTCCACTACTCGTGGCGGCCGTCGCCACCATCGCCGTACTCGATGCCGGCTACGTCGTACTTGCCGTCCTGCTGGCGGCCGGACTGCTCATGCTCCGCCCGGCACGAAGCTGAACAGGCTCTCACCCTTCACCAGAGGTTGAGGTACGCCGGTGAAGCGGTGCACGCCGACGCCGAACCCGGAGTCCTTGTCCGACAGCCACACCTGTTCGAATCCGTGCTCTCCGAACCACTGCCAGATCGTCGGCACCAGATCCGGGTCCTCGCGGTGTCTGGTCCAGATCACCGTCGCACCGGTCCGGCAGAACTGCGGTGCGGCCGCGATCGTCCGCCGGATGTCGCCGTCGGCGATGTTGCCGAAGATCCCGCACAGCAACACCAGCTCGGCCGGCACGAAACCGTCGTAGTGATCGGTCAGCGACGCGTCACCGGTGATCACGTCGACCTGCTCCGGCGCGCAGGCCCGCGCGGTCGCGGCCAGCTCCGGATCCAGCTCGACCAGGCGGGCGCGCACGTCCGCGGTCCGCGGGTGATCCTCGAGTACGTCGAGGAGATCCCGGCCCTGTCCCGCGCACAGGCTGACCACCGGCACCGTACCGGCCGGCGCCCCGTCCAGAGCCGCGCGAACATAGGTCTGCACCGCCCCCAGCCGACGCGACAAGGACGAGTCCGGATCGTCGTACTGCTGATGCCACTGCCGCCAGTCCATGTCACGAAACACTACGGTCGAGAAGGTCGAACGCCCGACCGATCAGGCCGAGCCGTCCTGATCAGGCCGGATCAGCACGTCGCGGCACGCTCCGACGGCGGACTGTCGCCGGGAACGCTGCGTACCTACCTGCCGGAGTGGATCCGTGGATCTGTAACCTCACAGTGACACAGGGGCAGGAACTTCCGGGCCCGATGGATAGTTGTCTTTTCCGAGCCCGTGCGCGATCAGAGGAGAGTCATGGCAAGGCGTGTCGAACAGAAGGCTGCGGCCCGCGAGCGGATCGCGGCGCAACAGGCCGCACAACGACGGGCCGAGCAGCGCCGCCGACTCCTGCTCGCGCTCGGCGCGGTCGTTCTGGTCGTGGTGATCGTCGGCGGGCTGATCACGATCCGGCTGGTCGGCGGCGGCAAGAAGACCGCCACCGGCGCAACCGGCATGGCCAGCTCCGGCCTGATGACGGCGCTCTCCACGATCCCCGACTCGACCTTCTCCACGGTCGGTACGTCCGACGTCAAGACCGCCCCGTCCGCGATCAACGACCAGCCGCCCCTGACCGCGGACGGGAAGCCCCGGGTGCTCTACATCGGCGCCGAGTTCTGCCCGTTCTGCGCGGGCGAGCGCTGGCCGGTCACGGTCGCGCTGATGCGCTTCGGCACCTTCAGCAACCTGGGGACGACCCATTCGGCCGCCGCCGACGTGCACCCGAACACACCGACCCTGTCCTTCCACGGGGCGACCTACACGAGTCAGTACCTGTCGTTCACCGGTATCGAGACGACGACCAACGAGCCGCAGGGCAACGGTTACAAGCCGCTCGACACCCCCTCGGCCGCGGACCAGGCAGCGGAGCAGAAGTACAACGCCCCGCCGTACGTCGACCAGGAGAGCGCCGGGTCGATCCCGTTCATCGACCTGGGGAACAAGTTCATCGGGTCCGGCGCGACCATCGACCCGGAGCTGCTCGCGGGCAAGACCCAGGACGAGATCGGCGAGGCGCTGAAGGATCCGTCGAACCCGATCACGAAGGCCGTGATCGGATCGGCGAACGTCTACACCGCCGCCATCTGCAAGCTGACCAACAACCAGCCGGCCAAGGTCTGCTCCACCGACACGGTCACCCAGGCGGCGTCGAAGCTCGGCCCCGCGAAGGGCTGAGCCGGTGCCGAAATCCACAGTGGACTCGAAGATGGACCCGAAGATGGACGCAGCATCACGCCCGCGGCGGGCCCCGCTCGGCGTCATCCCGTGGGCGATCCTGGCCGTGTCCGTCGCCGGACTCGCCGTCGCGGCGTACCTGACGTACGAGCACTTCACCGCCGGGACGACCCTCGCCTGCCCGGACACCGGCGTGGTGAACTGCGCCAAGGTCACCACCAGTCAGTACTCGAAGCTCTTCGGCATCCCGGTCGCGCTGCTCGGGCTGGCGTTCTTCGTCGGCATGACAGCGCTGTCGGTGCCGCCGCTGTGGCGTACGTCGTCACCGTGGCCCGGCCGGCTGCGTGTCGTCGGCGTACTCACCGGTGTGGTCTTCGTGTGCTACCTGATCTGGGCCGAACTGTTCCAGATCAACGCGATCTGCCTGTGGTGCACCGTCGTCCACGCGCTGACCCTGGTGCTGTTCGGCCTGGTCATCGTCCGGCTGGCGCTGGTGCCGCCCGCTTCATGAACTCGTAACCCCGCGGGTACCGGAGCCCTATGAGTGCCGAAGAATGGGTGCCGTCGGACGGCGGGATGCGCAAACTGCGCGCCGCGCTCCCCGACTGCCGCGGCTGTGACCTGTGGGAGGACGCGTCGCAGGTGGTCGGCGGCGAGGGTCCGGTACGGACGCGGATGGTCCTGGTCGGCGAGACGCCGGGCGACCACGAGGACAAGGAAGGCCACGTCTTCGTCGGGCCGGCGGGACATCTGCTCGACAAGGCACTGGTCGCGGCGGGCATCGAGAGGTCGGACGTCTACCTCACGAATGCCGTGAAGCACTTCCGGTTCGAGCGACAGGGCAAGCGGCGGATCCACAAGACACCGTCGGCCGGCCAGATCACGGCCTGCCACCCGTGGCTCGCCCGCGAACTCGAGATCGTGAAGCCGTCAGTGGTCGTCGTGATGGGATCCGTCGCGGCACGATCGCTCCTCGGCTCGAGCTTCCGCGTCACCCAGGAGCGCGGCAAGCGCATCGAACTGGACGGCGGCCGGCCGGCCGTGGCGACGGTCCATCCGTCCGCCGTGGTCCGGTCGGACAACTACCACCGCGACTTCGAACAGTTCGCCGACGACCTCCGGACCGCGGCCGCCCTGCTCTCCTGATCAGCGCCCGACGGCCTTGGCGAGCTGGGCCTTCGTCATCTTGGAGCGGCCCTTGACGTTCTTGTCCTTGGCCTCGTTGTACAACTGCTCCTTGGTCCGCCCCTTCGACCCGCTGTGTGACCGCAACCCGCCACGGCGGCCCGACGAGATGTCCTGGGTCGACGTCCGGCTCTTCTGCTTCGCCTCGCCGGAGCGAGCGCGTTCCTTGTTCACGGTGCGCGCCGCGATCTCCTCGGCGACGTCCTCGCTGCGGCCGCGGTCCTTCAGACCGGCCTTGATGTGCTCGTACTGACGCTCGCGCTTCCGGCTCGATCCTGCGGGCATGACGTGCCTCCTTCTCGGCGGTCCGGTTGTCGATC
>DASSDE010000188.1:0-3567 GCA_035697365.1 Kribbella sp.
CCGATCAGCTTCGCGCGCTCGGCGGCGTAGGCGGGGGAGAGGAGCGTGTCGAGCGGTACGTCGGCGCCGTCGCCGTACCAGGCCTCGCGGTCGGCGTACGACAGCTTCATCACCTCGACCGTCGTGTGCACGCCCTCCGCGCTGTCGAGATCGACCTCGCCGAGCGCCGCCAGCACCGCGAGCGACTGCAGCAGGCCGGGGCCCTGACCCCACGGACCGGTCTTGGCGACGGTGTACCCGTTCCAGTCGTAGGTCGCCGGGTCCTCCCAGGTCGCCTCGAACGCGGCCAGGTCGGCGCCGGTGATCAGGCCGCCGTGGTCCCCGCCGCTGGAGTCGCGGTGCGGAATCTTCGAGAACCGGTCGATCGCCTCCGCGACGAACCCCTCGCGCCAGGCCTTCCGCGCCTGTTCGATCTGGGCGACCCGGTCCGCACCGGTTCCTTCCCGGACCAGCCGTTCGAGCGTCGCGGCGTACGCCTCGTTCCGGAACCGGCCCGCGACCGGACGGCCGTCCTTGAGCCAGAGCGCGGCGGACGTGGGCCAGTGCTCCTCGAACAGTTGCTGCACGGTCCCGATCGTGTCCGCAACGCGCGGTACGAGGGGATGCCCGTTGCGGGCGTACTCGATGGCGGGCTCGAGGACGACGCTGAGCGGCAGCGTGCCGTGGTCGCGCAGCAGGACCAGCCAAGCGTCGACGGCGCCGGGAACAGTTGCGGCGAGCGGACCGGAGCCGGGCACGAGCGTGAGCCCGAGCGAGCGGTAGTGCTCGATGGTCGCGCCGGCCGGCGCCACGCCCTGCCCGGACAGCACCCGCGGGGCCGGGTCGTCGGCGGTGGCGATGATTGCCGGCACCTCACCACCGGGTCCGTTCAGGTGCGGCTCGACCACGTGCAGCACGAACCCGGCCGCGGCACCCGCGTCGAACGCGTTGCCACCGAGCTCGAGGATCCGCATCGCCGACTGCGACGCGAGCCAGTGCGTGGACGAAACCATCCCGAACGTACCGCGCAGCGTGGGTCGGGTCGTGAATGTCATGGGGCCTCCCGGCCTGGACTGAGGAATGGAGGGAGCGAAGCGAGTGGAATGACGAGGGAAGGCCGGGAGTCACAGCCCCATGACATCGCCGGCGCCGGAGGCCCGGCAATATGCACAGTCATCGAGCAGCTCCTTGGGTTGTGCGTACATCTGGTCCGGTTCCGTCGTCGTTCACCAGGTGACAGGCGACCTGGTGTCCACCTTCGCCGATCGTGCGCCGCTGCGGTACGACTGTCCGGCATGTGTCCACCGCGACCGGGCAGCGGGTGTGGAAGCGGCAGCCCGGCGGCGGGTCGATCGCCGACGGCAGGTCGTCGCCGAGCAGCACCGGCCGGCGGGCCCGCTGCTCGGCGGGGTCGGGGACGGGCGCGGCCGACAGCAGCGCCTGCGTGTACGGGTGCGCAGGCTTGCCGAAGATCCGGGTGCGTGGGCCCTGCTCGACGAGCTGGCCGAGATACATCACGGCAACCTCGTCCGCGAGGTACTCGACCGCGGACAGGTCGTGCGTGATGAACAGGCATGCGAACCCGAGGTCCCGCTGCAGGTCGGCGAGCAGGTTCAGTACGGACGCCTGGACGGAGACGTCGAGCGCACTGGTCGGTTCGTCCGCGACGAGCAGCCGTGGTTCGGAGATCAGCGCGCGGGCGATGCTGACGCGCTGCCGCTGACCGCCGGACAGCTCGTGCGGCGCCCGCTGCGCGACCTCGGGCCGCAGCCCGACCCGGCCGAGTTCCTCGGCGACCTGCGCCGCGATGTCCTTGCGACGCATCAGGCGGAGCGGTTCCCCGACGATGTCGCCGACCGACAACCGCGGGTCGAGCGAACCTGCGGGATCCTGGAAGACGATCGAGACGTCGCGTCGGTGCGGCCGCAGCTGCCGGCGGTTGAGGTGGGTGATGTCCGCGCCGGCCAGCCGGATCGTGCCGCCGCTCGGCTCGAGGAGCCTCACGATGCAGCGGCCGACGGTCGACTTGCCGGAGCCGCTCTCGCCGACGAGCGCGACCACGGTGCCCGCGCGGATCCGCAGCGTGACGCCGTCGACCGCCCGGACCGGCCCGAAGTGCATCACCAGGTCCTCGACTTCCAGGGCAGCAGCAGCCTGGCCTGCCTCGGCGGGATGTGCGGCGGCGTCCATCAGACCTCCACTTGGGCGTTCCAGCAGGCGACCCGGTGCGCGCCGGTCGTCAGCTGCGGCTGGGACGACGTACAGGTGTCGAGTGCGCGCGGGCAACGATCGGCGAACGTACAGGCGTCGGGCTGTTCGGTCAGGACAGGCACCAGCCCCGGGATCTCGTTCAAACGCTGGGACTCCGCGTGCCTCGGCGCCGCGGGAGAGGCGCCGAGCAGGCCGTTCGTGTACGGATGCCGCGGATGCGCGAACAGTTCGTGCACCTCGGCCGTCTCCACCACGCGGCCCGCGTACATCACGGCCACCCGGTCCGCGAGGTCGGCGACCACGCCGAGATCGTGGGTGATCAGCACGATGCTGGTGCCGAGCCGTTCCCGCAACTCACGCAGTACGTCGAGGATGCCGGCCTGGATCGTCACGTCGAGCGCTGTGGTCGGCTCGTCGGCGATCAGGACCTTCGGGTCGCAGGCGACCGCCATCGCGATCATCACGCGCTGCCGCATGCCGCCGGAGAGTTGGTGCGGGTAGTCGCCGACGCGGCGTTCCGCCGACGGGATTCCGACCAGTTTGAGCAGCTCGATCGCGCGCGCCAGCGCGGCTCGGCGGTCCAGCCCGATGTGCGTCCGCAGTACCTCGATGATCTGGTGGCCGACCGTGAAGACCGGGTTCAGCGAGGTCATCGGCTCCTGGAAGATGTACGCGACCTCGCGCCCGCGGATCGAACGGAGGGTGCGCTGGCCGGCCCCGATCAGCTCGGTTCCGTCGAGGACGACCGAGCCGGTGACCGTCGCCGTCCGGGGGAGCAGCCCGGCGATGCTCATCGCCGTGACGCTCTTCCCGCAGCCGGACTCGCCGACGACCGCTAGCACCTCGCCGTCGCCGACCTCGAGGCTGACCCGGTCGACCGCGGACAGCGGCCCGTCCTCGGTGCGGAAGGTGATCGACAGGTCCTTCAGCGTCAGGATCGGCCGTTGCGTGGTCATCGGCGGCTCGCCTTCGGGTCGAGGGCGTCGCGGAGACTGTCGCCGACGATGTTGAACGCGAGCGTCAGCAGCATGATCGCGACCCCGGGCATCACCGCGGCCCACGGTGCCCGGGACGCGAACTGCTGCGCGTCGGCGAGCATGGTGCCGAGGCTCGGGGCGGGCGGCTGGATGCCGAGCCCGAGGAACGACAGCACCGCCTCACCGAGGATCGCCGCCGGGATGCCGACGGTCGCCTGGACGATGATCGCCGACCCCGCGTTCGGCAGGATGTGCCGGCCGAGCACCCAGGTGTCGCCGGCGCCCTCGACAACCGCGGCCGCGACGAAGTCGAGCGACTTCAGCCGGAGCGTCTCGGACCGGACGATCCGGATCATCCCGGGGATCTGCGCGATGCCGATCGCGATCGCGGCGTTGCCGA
>DASSDE010000189.1:0-3961 GCA_035697365.1 Kribbella sp.
TTCGCTCCCCGGTTACGGCGAGCCGTGGACAGCGGAGCAGCGGTCGCTGTTGCTCGCGATCGGCGCGGACCTCGCTGCGCAGTTCGAGGCGGAGGGCCTGACCGGGCATCCGCGGTTGTGGCAGCGCGAGCGGCTGCGGATCCTCGGCGACCTGATGGTGCTGCTCACCGACGACGACCGCTGGCGTGCATCACGGTCGGCCTCGGTGGTCGCGAGCGAGCTGCGGTTCGGGTTCGACGGCGAGCCGCCGGTGGAGATCCCGATCCCGTCCGGGCGGGTGTTGCTGCGCGGCTCCGCGGACAAGGTCGACCTCGGCGCCGACGGCACGATCTACGTCACCGACGTGAAGACCGGCGGCTTCTCGCGGTACGAAGGCATCGAGTCCGACCCGGTCGCAGGCGGGACGAAGCTGCAGCTCCCCGTGTACGCCTACGCTGCCCGCGCGCGACTCGGCGAGAGCGCCACTCCGGTCGAGGCGTCGTACTGGTTCGTCCGCCGCGGCGGGAAGCGGATCCCGGTCCCACTGACCCCGGAGGTCGAGGCCCGGTACGTCGACACGCTCGACGTGATCGTCTCCTCGATCGCGTCCGGATACTTCCCGCCGAAGGCGCCCGAGGTCCCCGACTTCCTGTGGGTGCAATGCTCGTACTGCAACCCCGACGGTCTCGGGCACAGCGAGGTGCGCGCACGCTGGGACCGCAAACGCCACGACCCAATGCTTGAGCGCCTGGTCCGGCTCATCGACCCCACGGCGTTGGAGGTCGCGGATGAGTAGGCGCACCCCGTCCGCCGCGCTGTCTGCGCTTGAGGGAGCTGCTGATGAGTGAGCAGTTGCTCGACGGGGCGGCCCGGGAACGGATCCGGACCGACACCGACACCACGCTCTTCGTGGAGGCGGGGGCCGGCTCCGGTAAGACGCACGCGCTCGTCGATCGCGTCACGACGCTGGTCCTGCGCGACGGCGTGCCGCTGCGCACCATCGCCGCCGTGACGTTCACCGAGAAGGCCGGCGCCGAGCTTCGCGACCGGCTGCGCGTCGAGTTCGAGAAGGCACGCAAGGGCGATGACCGGCAGCTCGCGGACGCGGCGCTCGACGACCTGGACTCGGCCTCGATCGGGACCCTGCACGCGTTCGCGCAACAGATCCTGCTCGCGCATCCGATCGAGGCGGGGCTGCCGCCGCTCATCGACGTACTGGACGAGGTCGGTTCGTCGGTCGCCTTCGAGGAACGCTGGGCCGAGCTGCAACAGCAACTGCTCGACGACGACTCGATCGCCGAGCCGCTGCTGCTCGCGATGGCGGTCGGTGTCGAGTTGAAGCATCTCCGCTCGCTGGCGCGGTTGTTCGGCAACGACTGGGACCTGATCGCCGAGCGCGTCCTCGTCGACCCGCCTGAGCTGGTCGCGATGCCGGATCTCACCGGGCTGATCGCTGCGGCGGCGCAGATCGGCTCCGCTGCCGGCACCTGCCTCGATCCCGAGGACCGGCTGCTGCCCAAGGTCGTGCAGCTCCGCGAGCTTGGTCTGATGCTCGAGGCCGCGTCGGACCAGGAGACGCAGCTCGCGATCCTGCAGACCTTCCGCGGGCTGAAGGTCGGCCGGATCGGCCGCAAGGAGAACTGGCCGGACATCGGCTCCGTCCGCGCGGACTGCACCGAGGTCGTCGACGTGGCCGGCTCACTGGTCGAGCTGCTGCTCGATGCTTGCCTTCGGCACCTTTCGCACTGGATCGCGGAGCGAGTGCTGGAGTCTGCCGAGCTGCGACGGGCCGACGGGCGACTCGAGTTCCACGACCTGCTGGTGCTCGCGCGGGACCTGCTGCGCCGCGACGCCGACGTCCGCGACGATCTGCAGCAGCGGTACGAGCGGCTGCTGCTGGACGAGTTCCAGGACACGGATCCGATCCAGATCGAGCTCGCGGTACGGATCGCGGGCGGGGCGGAGGCCTCCGCCCCGGACTGGCGGGACGTCGAGGTTCCGGAGGGCAGGCTGTTCGTGGTCGGCGACCCGAAACAGTCGATCTACCGATTCCGGCGCGCGAACATCGCAACGTACCTGACCGCTCAGGACCTGCTCGGCGAGACCGTCGCCCTGACGACGAACTTCCGCACCGTGCCGCCGATCCTCACCTGGATCAACACGGTCTTCGCGGCGTTGATCCAACCTCAAGAAGCCGCACAACCGTCGTACCAGGCCCTCGCACCACACCGCACCAACCCGACCGCGGCCAGCGCCTCCGCTGGAGCCGTTGCCGACGCCCTCGCACCGAAGCGCCGCAGTGCACCGCCGGCCGATGAACCGACATCGGTCGAGGGCGATCAGCTCTCGATGTTCGACGAGCCAACGCTCTTCGACACCGACGACGAATCCGGCACAAGTGAGCAGGTCAACGACCTGGCCTCCGTCCTTCCGTTCCGGCGGCGCGACGACGCAGGCGACGTACTGGTCGAGCCACCATCCGACGAGGCCGAGGACCCGGCCGCCGGCCCGGCCGTCACCATTCTCGGCGCGGTCCCGCACGACGACCTCCCCCGCGCCCAAGCCTCCGTCCTCCGCGAACGCGAAGCGACCGACGTGGCATCCGTCATCGAGGAAGCGCTGCGCGACGGCTGGCTGGTGTACGACGAACGCTCGGAATCCTGGCGCCCCGCGGAGGCCGGCGACATTGCCGTCCTCGTCCCGGCCCGCACCTCGCTCCCGTTCCTCGAGGACGCCCTCGACCGCGCCGACATCCCGTACCGCGCCGAAGCGAGCTCGCTCGTCTACCAGACCGCCGAGGTTCGCGACCTGCTCGCCTGCGCCCGCGCACTCGGCGACCCCAGCGACCAACTCGCGCTCGTCACCACCCTCCGTTCGCCACTGTTCGGTTGCGGCGACGACGACCTCTACACCTGGAAGCACAACGGCGGCTCGTTCACCCTGACCGCAAAGGTGCCCGACCAGCTCCTCACCCATCCGGTCGGCGACGCGATGGAGTGGCTCCGCCGGACGTACTACGCCGCCCGCTGGCTGACCCCGAGCGAGGTGCTCGCGAAGATCGTCGCCGATCGCCGGATGCTCGAGGTCGCCGCGATCGGCCCGCGCGCCCGCGACGCCTGGCGGCGGATCCGGTTCGTTGTCGACCAGGCCCGCGCCTGGTCCGAGGTCGAGCACGGCGGCCTGCGTTCGTACCTCGCCTGGGCCGCGCACCAGGGCGAGGAAACCTCCCGCGTCGCCGAGGCCGTCCTGCCAGAGACCGACGCCGACGCGGTTCGGGTGATGACGATCCACGCCGCGAAGGGCCTCGAGTTCCCGATCGTGATCCTGTCCGGCATGACCGCCTCGCCGAACCGGCAACGCGGTGTGCAGGTCCTGTGGCCGCAGTCCGGCGGGTACGCCGTGAAGCTCAAGTCCTCCGTTCAGACCGAAGACTTCGACCTGGTGCAACCTGTCGACGAGCAGATGGACGACTACGAACGCCGCCGCCTGCTGTACGTCGCTGCAACCCGCGCCCGTGATCACCTGATCGTGTCGCTGCACCGCTCGGGCAACCGTCGCCACACCAGCAACGCGGAGCTCCTCGCCACCGCGGGCGGCGTGGAGGCACCGCACTCGACCCTGTTCACCGGCCCGCCGGTCCCCGACCGCGAGCCCACCGCAGCCCCCGACGTCACCCCGCCCATCTCACGCACCGAGTGGGACTCCCGCGCCGACGCCGCCCGGTCCGCCAGCCGAACGCCATCAGCTCAGTCAGCGTCCGGTCTGGAAGGCACCGGGCCGGAGTTCACCCTCACCGCTGTCGGCCCTGCAGACACCGACACCGGAGCGGTCGATCGCGTCGACCCGGGCACCGCGAAGGCCGCCCGTGACCTCGAGCTCCCACCCTGGTCGAAGGGCCGCTACGGCACCGCGATCGGTCGCGCCGTCCACGGCGTCATGCAGGTCGTCGATCTGTCGACCGGGTCCGGTCTAGAAGCCGCCG
>DASSDE010000190.1:0-2635 GCA_035697365.1 Kribbella sp.
GTGGGTTCCTCCCTCGTGTAACAGCAGAGAACCCACCACCTCAGGGGTTAACCGCTGAGGTGGTGGGCTGGGGCCGGGTCAGACTGCGGAGAGCAGGTTCGGCTCCTCGGGTTCCGGAGCGGCGGTCGGCGCGGGCTCGTCGTTGGTCGGGTTCGGGTGGGTGGTGCCTCGGAGGACGAGGGTGGTGGTGATGGCGGTGGCCAGGAGGAGCAGGGCTCCTACCAGGGCTACCGCGTTCATGCTGTGGGTGAAGGCGTGGCGGGCGGTGGTCAGCACGGTCTCAGCCAGCTCGGCGGGGAGGTGGCCGGCTGCGGCGGTGGCGGCGGGCAGTCCCTCGCGGACCGGGGCGGCGACGGCGGCCGGCAGGTCGGCCGGTACGTCGGAACGGTAGACCGCAGTACCGATCGAACCCAGGACCGCGATCCCGAGCGCCCCGCCGAACTCCGCGCAGGTCTCCATCACCGCGGACGCCGAGCCGGCACGCTCCGGGGCGACCGATCCGACGACCGCCTCGGTCACCAAGGTCATCACCATCACCAGACCGGCGGCCAGCAGACCGGCACCGAGCAGCGGCGCCACCAGCGACGAGTCGACGTGCACCTGGGTGAGAACGCCGTACCCGGAGGCGGCAAGGACGAACGCTCCGCCGATCACGTACGCACGGTCCATCTTCCCGGCCAGCGCGGTTGCCAGCGGAGCCGCGCCGCCGACCAGTACCGACGGCGCCAGCGACCACAGCGCCGCCTTCAACGGCGAGAGCCCGTGGACGAGCTGCAGGTACTGGGTGAGGAACACCGCGTTGCCGACCAGCGCCAGGGTCCCGACGGTGTTCGCCGCGAGCGATCCGCTGAACGCACGGTTCCGGAACATCGACAGCTCGACCATCGGGTGCGCAGCGCTCCGCTGCCGCTGTACGAACAGCACCCCGAACACCAGCCCCGCGACGATCGCGACCATCGGCAGCGCCGACGCTCCGTTGGCGGCCAGTTCCTTGATCCCCCAGATCACCGGCAGTACGGCGGCCAGCGACAGCCCCGAGCTCAGCAGGTCGAACCGCCCACCCACCGGCGCCTTGAACTCCGGCAGCAGCACCGGCGCGAGCACCACGAGCAGAACCATCGCCGGGGTGTTGATCAGGAACACGGAACCCCACCAGAAGTGCTCCAGCAGGAACCCGCCGAGCACCGGACCGAGGGTGATCCCGCCCATCATCACCGCGCTCCAGAACGCGATCGCCTTCGAACGCTGCTTCGGGTCGTGGAACATGTTCCGGATCAGCGCCAGAGTGGAGGGCATCAGGGTCGCGCCGCCGATCCCGAGCACGGCACGGGCGGCGATCAGCTGCTCCGGGTTCTGCGCGTACGCCGCGGCCACCGACGCCAGCCCGAAGCCGATCGCGCCGAACACGAGCAGCCGGCGGCGGCCGATCCGGTCGCCGAGCGAACCCATGGTGATCAGCAGCCCGGCCAGTACGAAGCCGTAGATGTCGAAGATCCACAGCTGCTCGGTGGCGTTCACCCCGAGGTCGGCGCTGATGAACGGCACCGCGAAGTAGAGCACCGAGACGTCCATCGAGACCAGCAGCAGCGGCAGTGCGAGGACACCGAGTGCGATCCACTCCTTGCGCCCCGCCCGTTCGTTCGCACTCATGACACCCTCCGGATTATCTGTATACGCCGCACACTGTGTGCGTCATACACAGACCATACACAAGACTGTCTATGCTGTAAACAGATAGGGTGGTGGACATGGAAGAGCTACCGAGGGTCCTGCAGCAGCTCTGGGGTATCGAAGGACGCAGCCGTCCCGGGCCCAAGCCGGCGTTCCACATCAGCGACATCGCACGCGCCGCGATCAAGCTGGCGGACACGGGCGGGCTGCCCGCGGTGTCGATGAGCAAGGTCGCGGCCGAGCTCGGCTTCACCACGATGTCGCTCTACCGGTACGTCGACGCCAAGGACGACCTGTACGTCGTGATGCTCGAGTACGCGTTCGGCGAACCGCCGGCCCTCGACCCGGAATCCGACTGGCGAGGACGGATGATCACCTGGGCGAACGCGTTCCGCGACGGACTGCGGCGGCACCCCTGGGTCCTGCAGATCCCGGTGTACGAGCCGCCGCTCTCACCGACCCAGCTGAGTTGGCTGGAGTCCGCGCTGCACGCGTTCGACGGTACGCCGTTGACGCCGCAGGAGCGGCTGTCCGCGATGCTGCTCGTGAACATCTACGTGCGCGGCGCGACGCAGCTCACCGCAAACATGCAGACGGACCCGGCGCAGGCCCGCGAGGCCGACCGGATCTACGCCGAGCGCCTCGCGATGCTCGCCACCGCGGAGCGCTACCCCGGGATCGCGGCCACGATGGAACAACCGGCGGCCGGCAGCTTTGCCGCCGACTTCGACGCCGACGAGTTCACGTTCGGCTTGGACACGGTCCTGGACGGCATCCAGGCCCGCATCGACCGCCGCACCTGAGCGGCCCCGGTCAGTAGTCCAGTTTGTCCGCGACGCCGCGGAGGACGGTGGCGACCTGACGGGCGGACTTGTTGTCGGGGTGCCGGCCGTGCCGGTACCCCTCGCCGACCCGGTCCAGGAGCTTGATCAGGTCCTCGATGACGACCTGCATCTCCTCGGGC
>DASSDE010000191.1:0-3905 GCA_035697365.1 Kribbella sp.
CTAGGGAACTGGTTCGTACAAGGCGATCGCGAGCTTGCCGCCGGTTGGTTTGCCGGCGTTGATGTAGAAGCTGACCGTCGCCGGCGCGGTCTGTGGCGCCTCGGTGGTCCACCGGAATCCGCCGGTCATCGGGCCGTCCTGATGTGCGGTCAGGCCGTCCCAGCGGGTCCACACGTCCGGACCGATCCCGACGCTGCCGAAGCTCCAGAGGAACGGTTTCCCGACCGGTGTGGCGAGCTGCACCTTGCCCTGGGTGGCCGGTACTACAACCGCGCGGACGAACCGGTACGTCGTCCCGTCCGCCTCCTTCTCGCGGTCGAAGTCGATCCCGTTCTGGGTGACCTGCGGACCGGGATCGTAGATCGCGACGCCGATCCTTGCCCTCGGCACCGAAACCTCCCGGCCGCTCTTGTCGACCAGCCGGGCGGTCACGGTCAGCCGCTTCCCGATCGGCGCCGTCAGCTGGACCGCGCCGGCCGAGCTCTGCTGCCCCTCGTCGCCGTACCCGGTGTACCCGTTGATCGCGCTCCCGTCGCCGAACCGGACCTGCACCCGGTACTCGGGCGGGTTCAGGACGTAGTCGTCCGGCGTACCCAAAGTCTGTACGACGACGTTGTGACTGGTGGGAACGAAGCTGGTGGTGACTTGGTTGCCGCCCCGGTCGCTGATTACCGCGGCCAGCCGGTTGGCGGTACCCGCTTGCCCCCGGAATCGCAGCCCGTCGCGGACGTAGTCGCCCGGCCGGGTCGGTCCCCACGCACTTGACCGCGGACTCTGGTAGCTGTAGATGCCGACGGCAAGCTGTTGCCGTGCGTCCTGCACCGGCTTGCCGTCGGTTCCGACCAGGTCCAGCGTGACCTTCGCGGGCTTGCCGATAGGGGCGTCCGCCCAGAGCGCACTTTCGTCGGAGATGCCGGTGCTCTGGATCGGGCCGTTGTCCTTCACGCACGGGCGCGAGTCGACGGTGAACCCG
This sequence comes from Kribbella sp., assembly GCA_035697365.1. GTDB lineage: Bacteria > Actinomycetota > Actinomycetes > Propionibacteriales > Kribbellaceae > Kribbella. Next base: position 974 of record DASSDE010000191.1, read on the forward strand.
TTGACCCGTACCCAGAGCATCGCTTCGGAGTCGGACCCGCAGCGGCCGTCGAACCGCAGGTGCTTGGTCGTCGGCGTCCAGTCGAACTCGACGTGGTTCGCACCAGCCTGACCGGCCCACCCCTTGAGCAGGGCATCGCCGTCGATCTCACCGGGCAGGGTGAATCCGTTCTGGTTGTACGACGGCGTGTTCGCGGGCCCGGAATCCGAGTTGGTGAGCGCTCCGGGGATGATCACGGCGGCGAGAGCGACAGCGGCCGCGGCGCCCAGCACGGTGGCGGTCCGGCGTTGCTTGGTGCGTCGGATCTTGTGCTGTACGCCGGGGAGCAGGTCGACGGAGTTGCCGTCGACGGAGGTGGCACGGGTCGCGAGCTCGTCGCGCAGGTCCTGGAGCTTCATCGTGGGGTCTCCAGATCAGCCGGGGTGGTCACGGACGGGTCGACGCGTAGTTTCGCCAGGGCCTTGGCGGTCTGGCTCTTGACGGTGCCGACGGTGCTGCCCATCAGGCGGGCGGTCTCGGCCTCGCTGAGGTCCTCGTAGTACCGCAGGACGATGACGGCGCGTTGGCGGCGCGGGAGGCGGCCGATCGCGTCCCACAGGTCCAGGCGGTCCTCGCCGTGTGCCGTCGGCGCCTCAGGTAGGTCCGCGGTCGGGATCTCACCGTTCCAGCGCCGGCGCCACCAGGTGGCGTACGTCGTGACCAGGATCCGCCGGACGTACGGCTCCGGGCTGTCCTCGTGGATCCGGGACCACTGGAACCACGCCTTCGCCAGCGCGGTCTGAACCAGGTCCTCGGCCAGCGCGTGGTCGCGGGTCAGCAGGTAAGCGGTCCGTACCAGGGCCTGCGAGCGTGCCGCGACGAAGGCGTCGAAGCTGACCGCGCCGTCGGTCGGCACCACGCTCACCCCCGTCATCACGCCGTCGTCGATGCTCACATCCTGCTGGACCGCCTGGCCCCACCAAATGGTTGCCTCGCCGAACTGCGAGTTCTAGAGCAGCTGGCTCACCGTGTGGATGGTGAGTCCGACCAGGGCTCCGACGACGGTGCCGTTGATGCGGATGAACTGGAGGTCGCGGCCGACGTGCAACTCGATGCGGGCCGCGGCCTCCCGGCCGTCCCAGCGTTCGATGGTGTCGGAAATGACGGAAACGATCTCGGTTCCGTAGGTACGTACGACGTACCCGACGGCCTCGGCGGCGCGGGCGTCGACCTTGGCGCGCAGCGGCTCCTCCTCCTGGAGGCGCCGGCCGAGGTCCTGCAGCACCCGGACGCCGCGCCGCCGCAGCGTGCTGTCCGGGTCGTTGATCGAGCCGATCAGCGCGGTCCGCATCGCGTCCCAGACCGCAGTCAGGCTGTTGCCCATGTCCGGATGCGTGAGCATCCGCGCCTTCCACGCCTCGAACCGCTCCATCGTCTCCGGATCGTTCTGCAGGTCCGCGGCCAGCTGCCCGAGCAGCCGGTCGACCGCCCGCCGCGCGGGATGCGTCTGGTTGTCCCGTACGTCGGCCAGCCAGGCGAGCGCCTCGCGGTGGATCCGGTCGATCACCAGCCGGTCCACCCACTGCGGCGACCAGCGCGGCGCCCGCGGACCGACCACGTCCGCGAGCAGGTCGCGGTTGCTCGCCAGCCAGTCGTGCGCCTCCACCATCAGCAGGTCGAACAACGCGTGATGCGCGCCGTCCTCGACCACCGACTCGACGAAGTGCCCGGCGATCGGGCTCAACGGCTCCTTCACGAACCGGGGCAGCAACGACCCGCTGACGAACGCGGCCACGTCGTCGTCACCGAGCTTGGGCAGCGCCGCACCGATCGTCCGCGCGCCCTCGGCCACGATCCGCTCGGCGTGGTTGCCGTCGGCCAGCCACTCGCCGGCCCGTCGGCTGATCTCCGCGGTACGCATCTTTTCCGAAACGACTTCCTCGGAGAGGAAATTTTCCGTCACGAACTGCTCGAGGCTTTCCGCGAGACTGTCCTTGCGGGTCGGCACGATCGCGGTGTGCGGGATCGGCAGCCCGAGCGGGTGCCGGAACAGCGCGGTGACCGCGAACCAGTCCGCGAGCGCACCCACCATCGCCGCCTCGGCCGCCGCGTTCAGGTAGGCCCAGCCGCCGTCCCGGTGCAGCGTCAGCACGTAGATCACGGCGGCGAGCACGAGCAGGGCCAGTGCCACCGACCGCATCCGCCGCAGCCCACGCCGCCGTACCAGATCGGCCGCGCCCAACGTCAAGGTCGCCATACCCCGATCTAACCAAGTCCGTGGGAACGAATCCCTCAGGCAAGCACCTGAGTCGACCCTCGACGTTCCATCAGGCCGGAGATCGCGGCCAGGACCAGGCCGGCCAGCGCGAGGCCGGAGCCCAGCCGGCTGGGCCACTCGTAGCCGTAGCCGGCGGCCAGGACGACACCGCCCAGCCAGGCGCCGAGTGCGTTGGCGATGTTCAGCGTCGAATGGTTCAGCGAGGCGGCCAGCGACTGGCCCTCGTGGGCGACGTCCATCAGGCGGGTCTGCAGCGCCGGTACCAGGATGCTCGCCGAACAGCCCATCGCGAACACCGCGGCCAGCGCCCCGGGGCGGCTCTGGGCGAGCCAGCCGAACGCTCCGAGAACGACGGCGACCGCGATCAGGCCGCCGTACATGCTGCCCATCAGTGAGCGGTCCGCGAGCCGGCCACCGAGGACGGTACCGACGGTCATGCCGATGCCGTACACACCGAGCACGATGGTCACCGCGGACTCCGAGAAACCGGACAGTTCCGTCATCGTCGGGGTGATGTAGGAGTACGTCGCGAACATCCCGCCGAAGCCGACCATCCCGACGAGCAGGGCCATCCACACCTGCGGCCGGGCCAGCGCGCTCAGCTCGCTGCGGACGTTCACGTCGCTCCCGACCGGCTGCGGCGGCACCCAGAACCAGACCGCGACCAGCGTCAGC
>DASSDE010000192.1:0-3638 GCA_035697365.1 Kribbella sp.
CCAGAAGAACGGCGTGAAGCGCACCTGCCGACGCAGGTATTCGGACGGCCGGAGCGGGAGTCTGCGCGGCCGGACCTCGTAGTAGAACCGCTCGCTGTGATCCAGCAGTTCGCCGAGCGGACCGACCCAGGAAGCGAGAAACTCCAGCACTCCGATCGTGAGTCGTGGATACCGTTCGAGCACCCCGCCAAGGACGAGCGAGGCCACGAAGATCTGCGGTGACAGGTGGCTCATCGCCAGCGCGAACGGCCCGCCTTCCGCGCCCATCGCCGGTCCGGAATCGAGAGTGGTGCCGGCAGTCCAGGCCTTGTCCAGGTAACCCTCGTCGGCACCGGAGTGCAGCAGCAACGGGATTCCAGTCTCCGACATGATCGACCACAACGGGTCCCAGCGTTCGTCGGCAGGCGAGACACCGCCCGGGGGACGGGCGCAGTGCACCATGAACCCATAGGCGCCGTCGGCAGCGAGTTCCCCGGCGCGTTCGATCACGTCGGCGTCCTGCAGACGCAGTACCGACGCCGGTCGAAGCCTGCCGCTGGACGGCCGTGCCCACTGGAGCGCGAACCGGTTGTAGGCGCGTGTTGCCTCAGCGGATCCGAGGATCTCGGAGTTGAGAACCTTGGACACGACGCCGTCCGGAAACAGGATCTGCCGGTCGATGCCCATCAGGTCGACGTGCCGCATCCGGTCGTCGTAGTCGTAGCCGCCGGCGGTGTCCCAGTCCTTGACTTTCCAGACGTTCGACGAGTCGACGACAGGCCGCTCGCGGCTCAGCAGGTCCTGGTACCCGAAGGTTCGGTCATGGATGGCCTGGAAGCGGCGGCCGAAGGCGCCGAAGGCATCGTCGAACCGGTCCGGCGCAACATAGAGGTGTGTGTCGCAGTCGACAAGTCGGCCACGGAGAGTCTGGCTGTCGGTCATGTCGGCCCCTTCGCCACGGCGGTCCGGTGTGCCGCTTCTGCCTTTGCTGCTAGGGCGATCACCTTGGCATACTCCGATCGGCCGAACCACGCCGGAGTTGACCGCCGATCAGGGATCCACAGCGATGGAGCCGCCGATGAGCGCGACCTGGAAGAATTTGCCCGACCTTCTGCGCGGTTGCGCGACGCACCGCGCCGACGTCGCGCTGGTAGCCGACGAACAGCGAGTGCTCACCGGCCGATCGTTGCTCAAAGCAACACTCGGTGCGGCCCGAATCCTCTCGGCCGCCGGAGTCCTGGCCGACCGGCAGGTGGTCCTCGACACCCGGTCTGCAGGCTGGACCGATCTGGCGGTCGCGTACTGCGGGACCGCCTGGCTGGGAGCGGTGCCAATCCTGGTTCAGTCCGCCACGACGATGGCGGCGGCCGAGGAGCTCGCTGGCGCCGGGCCGGTCGTGCGGGCAGGGGAAGCGCTGACCGCGCAGGCGATCGAGTACGGCGGCACAGGGGCCGCGGAGGCCTTGACCGTGGATCTGCCACGGGTTGGCTCCGGAACGCTTGACATCGTCTTCACGTCCGGGACAACCGGCAGCCCAAAGCCGGTCAGGTCGAGCCACGCGGACTGGATGATCGCCGCCCGCCCGGAGATGTTGCTGAGCCCAGGGCGCCGTACCGTCCAGCACGCGGGCATCCCGTTCGCTGTCAGCGGCGGAGTGCACGGAATCTTCCTCAGCCACCTGCTGCGGGGCGTGACCAGTGTCCAGGCATCACAGCCGGTGGCAGTCGCGGCGATCGCGGAGCGCTGGCGGCCTGTCGAGTTGCACCTCACGCCATTCGGAGCCCGGAGTCTGCTGCTTGCGCTCCCGCCGGATGCGGCCGGGGCCGATTGGACGAGCGGGGTACGAATCATCCGGTTGGTGGGAGCCGCGGCACCGGACGTGGTGCGCGAAGGGCTGCTGTCCGCATTCCCGCGGGCTCGGTGCGCCTCGGTGTATGCGCTGACCGAGGGCGGCGCGGCCTGTTGCGTCGATGTCGGGGGCGGGGCGACCGGCCGGATCGGCCGACCGGCCGAAGGGACGGAGGTCCGAGTAGTGGATCCTTCCGGCCGGCAGGTGGCGGCCGGGGAGTCCGGGGAGATCCTGATCCGTGGTCCGGTCGGCGGTCCCCGGTACACGGACCGGCAGCTCGACCGGGAGTGGCACCTGGACGGCTGGACGCGGACCGGCGATATCGGACTAGCGGCCGACGACGGTTCGGTCAGCTTGGTCGGCCGGGCCCGTGAGCTGATCATGCTCGGCAGTGGCCGGCTGAGTCCCGAGGCGGTCGAGGCGATCCTGCGGCGACGGGCCGGCGACGCTGTCGAGTTCGTTGCGGTAGGCATCGAGACCCGCGGCCGATCGGATGCCATCGCGGTGCTGATCGAGGGCTCTGCCACGGATCCGGAAGCGAAGGAGCTGGCCCGGCGGTTGACCGAACTGAAGCGCCCGTTCCGGCCGGCGTTCGTCCACTTCGGTCCGATCCCGCGCACCGAACTTGGGAAGGTCCGGCGTCGAGACGTACTGCTCCAGCTTTTGGCGGAGCGGCATCAGACGGCCGAGCCGGTCGACCAGAACGGATGAGCGGCCTTGGTGTTCAACTGCGGAAAACGCTCAGTCGAACACCTACTGGGCGGCCTCGTCGAGCGCCCGGGCGAGCTTCTTGGGCGCCTGGCAACGCCAGGCGTCGGTGAGCAGCTCCCGCAGCTCGTCGGGATCGATCACGTCGAGACGCACCAGCACGGCCGGGAATCCGTTGTAGTGCGGTTCGGTGAAGTACGTGGTGGGCGCGGAGGCCAGGATCGCCTCCTTCTCGGCACCGACACAGCGAACCGCCAGGACCGATGGTTCGGGGACGCGTGCCTTGCCCTCCTCGGGACGCTTCAGATACGTCCACGCAAAGGCCTTCCCGCGGACGCTGAACCGCACAGTATCCGTGCCAGACTCGTCCTCGGCCTCGGGCAGGCTCATGGCAATGCGCCGTACTGTGCGAAGATCGACCATCCCAGCCTCCGAGCGTATCGTCGCCGACCACGAGTCCACCGGCGCCCTGAACGGGAGCCTATCGGTGCTGAGGCGGCGATGACATGACTGGATCGCATCCCACGACGCTGGACCTGACCCGGGCGAGATCCGAGCGGTACGGCGAGGTCTGGGACGACTACCTGTTGTCCAGCCTGCTCGTCGGGCCGGCGATCGACCCGGCCGCCATCGCAGTCCACAGCGATGGCCGGAGCTGGACCTACGGGATACTTGACCGCGAAGCCGACCGAATCGCCCGCGGTCTGTGGGCGCTTGGAATCCGGAGCCGGGACTCAATCGTCGTCCAACTGGGCAATCGGATCGAGTTCATCACGGTGTGCGTCGCTGCGTTCCGGATCGGAGCTGTTCCTGTCCTGGCTGTGCCGTCGCTTCGAGCGACCGAGATCGGGCAGCTGATCGAAGCGACGGACGCCCGTGCGCTAGTCATCGGCAGCCTGGTCGATGGCTTCGACCATCGGCGGCTCGCCCGCTCCCTCGGGCTCCGGTTACCGGTCCTGGTCGCCGGCGAGCCCGAGGAGTTCGCCGCCGTCGCCGAGCTCGACGGGCCGGATCTCCGGTGGACGCCCGCCGAACCAGGCGACGTGGCTCTTGTCCTGCTGTCCGGCGGCACGACGGACCGACCGAAACTCATCCCGAGGAC
>DASSDE010000193.1:0-3119 GCA_035697365.1 Kribbella sp.
CGTTGAAGACGGTCCCGAGGTACTCCCAGGAGTGGAAGTCCTTGGTTCGCGCCATGTGCATCAGGCCGAACGGGCCGTTCGCCACCAACGGGTCGGAGGTGGCGTACGCGTACCAGTAGCCGTCGCGGCCCTGGATGATCGACGGGTCGGCGAACGTGTCGGCGCCGAACGCCGCCGACACCGGATTCGTACTGGTCACCACTGGTGCGGCTGTCGCGGCTTGAGTGCCGGCAGCGATTGCGGCCACCGTCAGGGCGGCGGCGAGTAGTCGTTTCGAAGGCACGGGCGGGTCCCCTCTCGAATCAACTGCTGAGCAGAATCACGTGCCACGATGCCGGCGGCAGCGTGGCACGGCAGACACCGTCGGCCACCTCGGTGGTGTCGACGGCCCGGGGCTGGACCCGGTCCGGATCGTCCGCCGTGTTCACGGCGGAGCGGTCCTCGTCGTAGAGGGCCAGGTGCCGGACCACTTGTCCGCGCGCCGGGACCTCCAGGTCGATCTTGTCGGTCTCGCTCCGGTTCACCACGAAGATCGCGGTCTCCCCGGTGCTCTCGTCGTACGTCGCTGTGCTCCACAGCGCCGGGACCCGGCCGAACGCGGCCGTGTCGATCTCGGGGCCGCCGGTGATCGCCGTCTGCAGTACGGTCGGGCCGGCGTACCGGGCGGTCAGGGCGAACGGGTAGAAGATGGTCTGCCGCCAGGCGCGGCCGCCCGGCTCGGTACGGATCGGGCCGATCACGTTGACCAGTTGCGCCAGGCAAGCGATCTTCACCCGGTCGGCATGCCGGAGCAGCGTGATCAGCAAGCTGCCGACGACCACCGCGTCGTCGACCGTGTAGGTGTCCTCGATCAGCGGGGCGACCTCCCGGATCCCGAGGCCGAGCTCGCCGGGGAAGTGCTGCTGGTACCAGACGTTCCACTCGTCGAACGAGAGCGTGAGCTCCTTGTCGCTGCGCTTCAGCGCCTTCACGTGATCGGCGGTCGCGATCACCGACGAGATCATCCGGTCCATCTCCTCGGCGGCCGCGAGGAAACTCGCCTGGTCGCCGTCGTGCGGTTCGTAGTACGCGTGCAGGCTGATGTGGTCGACCAGTTCGTAGGTGCGCTCCAGGACGACGCGTTCCCATTCGCCGAACGTCTGCATCCCGGCGTTGCTCGATCCGCAGGCAACCAGCTCGAGATCCGGTTCCACCCGGCGCATCGCGTTCGCGGTCTCCTCGGCGAGCCGGGCGTACTCGTCGGCGGTCTTGTGGCCGATCTGCCAGGGGCCGTCCATCTCGTTGCCCAGGCACCAGATCCGGATGTCGTGCGGCTCCGGGCTGCCGTTCGCGACCCGGCGGTCGGACAGTTCGGTGCCGGGTGGCAGGTTGCAGTACTCGAGCAGGTTGACGGCGTCGCGGATGCCACGGGTGCCGAGGTTCACGGCCCAGATCGGCTGCACCTGCGCCTTCCGCGACCAGGCCACGAACTCGTCGGTGCCGAACTGGTTCGACTCGAGCGCCCGCCAGGCGAGGTCGAGCCGCCGCGGCCGCTGTTCCTGCGGGCCAACCCCGTCCTCCCAGTCGTAGTTCGAGACGAAGTTGCCGCCCGGGTACCGGACCGCGGTGACGCCGAGCTCGCGCACCAGCTCCAGCACGTCCTGCCGGAACCCGTCGGCGTCCGCGCTCGGATGGCCTGGCTCGTAGATGCCGGTGTAGACGCAACGGCCCATGTGCTCGACGAACGAGCCGAACAGCCGCCGGTCCAGGTCACCGACCACGAACGCCGGGTCCACCACGAGCTGAGTCACAGGGTCTCCCCAGGATCGTTTACAACGTTTAACGTGGATGTCTACAACGATTGACAATCGGTGTAAAGAGCTCGGCGGTGGCACACTCGGGCGACAGCGGCGTGACAGGAGGTTCGGATGGCGACCAGGCTGAGCGACGTGGCCGCGCGGGCCGGGGTATCGGTGAAGACCGTTTCGAACGTGATCAACGACTATCCCCACATCACCGCCGGGACCCGCGCCAAGGTCGAGGCCGCGATCGACGCGCTGGACTACAAGCCGAACGTCAGCGCCCGCTCGCTGCGCAAGGGCCGCTCGGACTTCATCGCACTGGCCATCCCGGAGATGGGCTCGCCGTACTTCGCCGAGCTCGGCGCCGAGATCAGCCGGGCCGCGAAGCGTCGTGGGATCACTGTGCTGATCGACCAGACCGAGGGCGAGGCGGCCGCCGAACGGTTCGTACTGGACGGGATGCGCGGGCAGCTGATCGACGGCATCATCTTCTCCCCGCTCGCCACGGCCCCGGCCAAGCTGACCTCCGTCGACACCGGGAAGCCGCTGGTGCTGCTCGGCGAGCGCCCGGCCGGCGGCCAGTTCGATCGGGTCGCGGTCGACTCCGTGCAGGCGTCGTACGACGCGACCACGCATCTGGTCTCACTCGGCCGGACCCGGATCGCGGCGATCGGCGTCGGCGGGACCAGTACCGGCGCCGTTCGGCGGAAGGGGTACCGGAAGGCCCTCAAGGATGCGGGGTTGTCGCACGAGCCTGCGCTCGAGCTCGCCGGCACCGGCTATCACCGCCCGGACGGCGCCGCCTCGATGCGCGAACTGCTGGCGCTGCCGAATCCGCCGGACGCGGTGTTCTGCTTCAACGATCTGCTGGCGCTGGGCGCGCTGCGCAGCCTGGCCGACGCCGGGCTGCGAGTACCGGAGGACGTGGCGGTGGTCGGCTTCGACGACATCGAGGACGGCCGGTTCCATTCGCCGTCGCTGACCTCGGTCTCGCCGGACAAGGAGTGGCTGGCCGACAACGCGGTCGCTCTGCTCCTGGAGCGCATCACCGGCGCCGACGACTCCCCCCACCGCGACCTGACCGTCCCGTACACCCTGCAGATCCGCGAATCGACCGCCGGTTAACGCTCCGGGAAGCCGGCCAGTTGTTTGGCTAGGCCGGTCTGGGTTTTGGTGGTGCGACCGATCAGGCTGAGGACGGCGTTGCGTACCGGGCGGATCGGGCGCGGGACGTTGGCGAGGCGGGTCAGCCGGTGGGCGAGCCCGATGACGCGTACTGCTTCCTCGCGGCTGCTCGTCGCGTACGAGTCGAGGCCTGTCTCGTCGCCACCGAGCGCC
>DASSDE010000194.1:0-3150 GCA_035697365.1 Kribbella sp.
GACGGCTCGATCTCGACCGAGTTGCTCGTCGGATCGCACTCCGTCAGCCGCCGCGTCACCGCGACAGGCGCCGCAACCGAGCAGATCCCGCTGGTACTGCAGCCGGACGACGAGGTCGTGTTCTCGGACGGAACCGTCGTCCCCTACAACCAGACCCGGACCGCAACCGCCGACAGCATCGTCGTCCGCCGCGGCAAGGCCACCATCACGATCACCTGGCAAGGCCCCCGTCCGGCAACCATCAGCACCTCGTCACGTACGTACCTCCGCGACCAGCGCCGCCGCGTCCACGTCCTGCGCATCCCCCACAACGGCACCTTGGAGACCGTCGTCCGCACCACGACCTGATCCGCCCCGCCCACGACTCGGCGCACTGGGACTTCGGTCAATGGGTCAGGTGGGCGCGGAGGTTCAGCACCTGGTCGCCGGGGGTGCGGCCGGTCAGGTACACGCGGAGGCCGTCCGGGGTGAGATTGCCGCCGAGATAGGTGTACTGCTCCCCGGGATCCATGGTGACCCTGGCGGGGCCGTTGCCGGGTCCGAACTCGATCCGGTCCTCGCCGACCGTGTAGCTGCCGGTGCCTGACACCAGTTGGTAGTTGCCCGGAGCATCTAGTTGCTCGACGCCGCTCAGGACGCCGCCAGGACGGAAGCACAGTTCGATCGCGTACGCCGTCTCGTCGCCTTCGAAGCCGAACGCGAGCTCGAACCCGTCCGGCGCCTCGGCCACCCTGATCGCCGTCCGCAACGACCTGTACTGCTTCGGACGGTCACCGAACTCCATCGCCGCGTAGAACCGTCCGTCCGGAGTCAGCCCGTACTGGCTGCCCGCTCGCCGCTGCGCAGGCGGCAAGGGCAGGTGGTACGGGACCTGGACCTCCTGCTGGAGCTTGAACGTGCTCGGCCCGGTGCGGGCCAGCCCGGCGCTGCGGAAATGTCCCGTACCGAAGAACTGCGGTGCCAGCCGGACCGAATCGAGAATCGCCGCGCCGTTGCGGAGCTTGAAGAAGGTCGGGTTCGTGGACAGCCCCGAGGCGATCACCGGGACGTCGTGGAAGTCCGTGCCACCGAAGATCGTCGCGGTCCGGGCGCCGCGCCGGATGCGGGCCGACCCTTGCGACGGGAGGTGCCGGACGAAGTCGTCCGGGACCGGCTGCGCGGCGGGAAGGACCGCGGCCAGCTCGGGGCGCTCGAGTACGTCGGCCAGGAAGTCGCCCAGGACTCCACCCAGCTCACCGCTCCCGCGCGCCTCGATGCTCTTCGCCACCGACGTGAACCGGCCGTCGCCGGTGTGCAACGCCAGCTCGCGGAACTGCAGCAGGTACCACCAGACGTCGCGGACGCCCTTCTGGTCCTGGCGCCTGGAGGCTGTCGTGTCGACCTCGCCGTTCGGCTCGAGCAGGTAGAGCGTGACGTCGAGGTTCCGGCGGACGTACTCCCGCAGCTCCGGCTTGTCGCGCAGCCGGGCGATTGTCAGCAGGCTCGGGTTGGTGACCTCGGCGGCGTACGTCGAGCTGCGCTCGCTGTAGATCCCGTCCGCGTACGCGTCGACGCCCTCGGCGAGCCACTCCTCGATCCGTGCGACGTACTGCGGATCCGGAAACAGCTCGTGCACCCGAGCCAGCGCCGCGCACACCTCCCACCGATGGTTCGGCGTGTGCACCCCTCCGCCGGCCAACGCCGGCCCGGCCTTCTTGATCACCGACCCCAGCGACGCTCGCAGTACGGCGGTCTCGGCCCGCGCGTCTGCGTCGAGCAGTGCGTACAACAGGCACGCGTCCTGGAGCACGAATGCGGTGTCGGGCGGCGAATGCAGGTTGCCCACGTCGTACAGGCCGTCTGAGTGCTGTCGTACGACAAGCTGCTGCACCAGCCAGGCCAGCGGTTCGAGCAGGGTGGCGTCGTGCTGGTACGGCGACCTGTCCCAGACGTACGCGGAAACCAGTCGGCAGGCGTTGCGGGCAACGTTCCGAGCAGTTTCGGAAACGTTCTGGTAGTTGCCGAGCAGGTTCGGAATCTGTTTCCGGTTCGCCTCGGTCAGCAGGGTCAGGAAGTCCTCGTCCACCCCGTCACTCCAGCACGGGTGGGCCCGTGCCGCAGGGCGGCGCGCGCGTCCGCATCCGGACATTCCGGACGCCTGCGAACTCTTGCATAAACCGGTTTCTCGGACTAGTTTGACCGGCCAAGGCAAGCGTTTTCCGTGCCCGCCGGGCGCTGGAGGACGGCGGGAGCGGAAGAGAGGTGACCATGAGTGCGCTGGGCGAGCTGGGCAGCCTGCGGGGGAAGAAGGCGGGTGCAAAGGCGGGAAAGAAGGACAACCTGGCCGGATACCTGTTCCTGGCGCCGTGGCTGGTCGGGCTGTTCCTGATCACGATCGGGCCGATGCTGGCCTCGCTGTACCTGTCGTTCACCGACTACAACCTGATCCAGGCACCGAAGTGGATCGGCCTGGAGAACTTCAGCCGGATGCTGTCCGACGAGCGGCTGCACAACTCGCTCAAGGTGACGTTCACGTACGTGTTCGTCTCGGTCCCGCTGCAGTTGGCGATCGCGCTGCTGCTCGCGGTGGTGCTCGACCGCGGTGTCCGGGGGATGGCGTTTTATCGATCAATCTTCTACTTGCCGTCGCTGCTCGGCTCGAGCGTCGCGATCGCGATCCTCTGGCGGCAGGTCTTCGGCACCACCGGCCTGCTCAACCAGGTGCTGGACCTCGTCGGAATTCACGGAAAAGGCTGGATTTCCGACCCCAGTACGGCGCTCGGCACCCTCGTCGTACTGAACGTCTGGACGTTCGGGTCGCCGATGGTGATCTTTCTGGCCGGCCTGCGGCAGATCCCGGCGATGTACTACGAGGCGGCGGCGGTCGACGGTGCCGGCACGCTGCGCAGGTTCTTCAGCATCACGCTGCCGCTGCTCACGCCGATCGTGTTCTTCAACCTGGTGCTGCAGATCATCCACGCGTTCCAGTCGTTCACCCAGGCGTTCGTCGTCTCCGGGGGCAGCGGCGGGCCGTCGGACTCGACGATGTTCTTCACGCTGTACCTCTACGACCGGGGCTTCGGGAACTTCGACATGGGCTACGCCTCCGCGATGGCGTGGTTCCTGCTCGTGATCATCGGGGTCTTCACCGCCGCGAACTTCTTCGCCTCG
>DASSDE010000195.1:0-13722 GCA_035697365.1 Kribbella sp.
GCGGCGTGCGCTTCTTCGGTGACTACGTCGGCCCCGAGGTCCTGCTCGACAACCCGCGCGTCGTCGAGGGCGATCGCGTCACGCACCTGCACTATCGCGTCAGCAAAGGGTGATCGGCGATCACGGTGCGAGAGCCGGGGGCTATCTCGGTGAAGCCGGCGTCCTGGACCACGGGGAGTCCGCTGCGCAGTAGGCGGGTCCAGTGCGCCGGTTCTGCCGTACGGACCGCCAGGGCGAATCCGGACGCCTCCCACTCCTTGCGGGCGGCGTCGGGCAGCTCCCACCAGGTCAACTGGGCCGCGTGACCGCACTGCGCCATGGCCTTGCCACTGGACATTTCCAGCGTCGGGTTGAGCCAGAGGACAGGTACGCCGGGTTCAACAGCTGGCAGGTCCTCGGCGTCCTCGAAGTCGGTGCCGCTCACCTGGAGCTTGAAGAGCTCCGGCGGTACGTCGTCCACCGGCGTCGGCGGAAACACCCGTACCTCAGCCGCCGCAGCGTCCGCGCCGCCCCCGCTGCCGGTTCCCGCGATGGTGATGCCGGGGAGTGCCTCGGTACGGCGCCACTCAGCCCCACGGGCGCGCTTGGTGATCTTGCGGATCCGGTTGTCCTGCCAGGCGCTCATCGCCTCGGCCCACTCCCCCTCGCCGGACGAGCGCTCGTCGGCCAGGATCGCCAGCACCGCCCGCGCCGCCGTCTCCAAGGCGTCGGTCTGCGCCGGCCGCGCGCTCTTCTCGACCCGAACCACCAGCGTCAGCACGTACTCGTCCACCCCGCGAGTCTGCCAGGGCCACTTGTCCAGACGAGTTGTAGGTTGGCCTCATGCAGCAGTACCTGGATCTTCTGAGGCATGTGCTGGACAACGGGGCCGAGAAGGGGGACCGGACCGGGACCGGCACGCTGAGTGTGTTCGGGTACCAGTCGCGGTACGACCTTCGCCAGGGCTTCCCTGCGGTGACCACGAAGAAGCTGCATCTGCGGTCCGTGATCGGGGAACTGATCTGGTTCCTCAGCGGCTCCAGCAACATCAAGTGGCTGCACGAGAACAACATCTCGATCTGGGACGAGTGGGCCGACGAGAACGGCGACCTCGGCCCGGTGTACGGCTACCAATGGCGCTCCTGGCCGACACCGGACGGCCGGCACATCGACCAGATCGCGAAGCTGATCGACGCGATCAAGACCAACCCGGACTCCCGCCGGCACATCGTCAGCGCGTGGAACGTGGCCGACGTCGACGACATGGCGCTGCCGCCGTGTCACACGATGTTCCAGTTCTACGTCGCGGACGGCCGGCTGTCCTGCCAGCTGTACCAGCGCTCCGCCGACATCTTCCTGGGCGTTCCGTTCAACATAGCGTCGTACGCACTGCTCACCCACATGGTCGCGCAGCAGACCGGCCTCGAGGTCGGTGACTTCGTGCACACGCTCGGCGACGCCCACCTGTACCTGAACCACCTCGACCAGGCCCGCCTGCAACTCACCCGCGAACCACGCCCGCTGCCGACGCTCCAACTGGCACAGCGCGACTCGATCGACGGCTACGAGATCGCCGACGTCGAGCTGATCGGCTACGACCCGCACCCCGGGATCAAGGCGCCCATCGCGGTATGACCGAGCGAAGCGAGGTCATCATCAAGCACAGCGCGTTCCGTGCCTCATCCGCGCCCGGAGCGAAGCGAGGACGTGGATGAGTACCGTTCTGATCGCGGCGGTCGGCCGGAACGGCGTGATCGGGCGGGACAACGACCTGCCCTGGCGGATCCGTGAGGACCTGCAGCATTTCAAGCAACTCACGCTCGGCCACACCCTCGTGATGGGCCGCAAGACGTACGACTCGATCGGCCGACCGCTCCCGGGCCGCCGCACGGTCGTCGTCACCCGCAACACCGGCTGGTCCGCGCCCGGCGTCGACGTCGCCCACTCCGTCGAGGAAGCCCTGAAGTACGACGGCACCCTGTACGTCGCCGGCGGCGGCGAGATCTACCGCCAGGCCCTCCCCCACGCCACCTCCCTCGAACTCACCGAAGTCGCCCAATCCCCCGAAGGCGACGTCACCTTCCCCACCATCAACCAGCACGACTGGACCGAGACCGCCCGCGAACCCCACGACGGCTTCTCCTTCGTTAGTTTCCAGCGCAGCTAACAACGAGTAGGCAACAGGCCCACCGTGGGGACCTGGAACCGACTAGATTGGGCGCGCGTCACGGGAGTACCAGGGGCGTCTTCCGGAGGGGAACACGATGACTGAAGCCGACAACACCGCTGCCGCGCAGCCCGCTGCTGCGGCACCGCTGCAGCCGCCGACGGCCACCGCGCCGGGACTGATACTGACCGCGCCACCGCCGTCACAGCCGGTGGCCGAGACCGCTGCGCCGAGTATGGCGCCCGCTGTCGACCCGGCCGCGCTGCCGGGGCTGGACAGCAAGGTCGACGCGTTCCTGACCGGGCTGATGGCGGCCGAGCCGCGGTCGCCGGAGTTCGCGGCCAAGGCGACCGACGTCCGCAGCATGGGCGACGTCGACATCCGCGCCGCGGCCGAGAGCTCGAACCGGCTGCTGCAGTCGCCGGTCCGCGCGCTGCAGGAAGGCGGCCTGTCGGAGGGTTCGACGGTCGGCAAGACCCTGCTCGAGCTGCGCCGTACGGTCGAGGAGCTGGACCCCAAGGAAGCGACGGGGGTGAAGAAGCTCCTCGGGATGATCCCGTTCGGGGACAAGATCGAGGACTACTTCCGCAAGTACCAGACCGCGCAGAGTCACCTCGAGGGCATCCTGCACAGCTTGCGCAACGGCCAGGACGAGCTCGGCAAGGACAACGCCGCGCTGAACCTGGAGAAGCAGCAGCTCTGGGACGCGATGACCCGGCTGAACCAGTACGTGTACGTGGCCGAACGCCTGGACGCGCGACTCTCCGCGGCGATCGCGGAGCTGGACGCGACGAACCCGGAGAAAGCGAAGGCGTTCCGCGAGGACGTGCTGTTCTACGTCCGGCAGAAGCACCAGGATCTGCTCACCCAGCTGGCCGTCTCGATCCAGAACTACCTGGCCATCGACATCGTGATCAAGAACAACATCGAGCTGATCAAGGGTGTCGACCGGGCGTCGACCACCACGGTGTCGGCGCTGCGTACGGCGGTCATCGTCGCGCAGGCGCTCGGCAACCAGAAGCTGGTGCTCGACCAGATCACCGCGCTGAACAGCACCACCAGCGGGATGATCGAGCGCACCTCGCAGATGCTCAAGGACAACTCGGTCGCGATCCAGCAGCAGGCCGCCTCGGCGACCATCGGGCTGCCGCAGCTGCAGGCCGCGTTCGCGAACATCTACGCGACGATGGACGCGATCGACACGTTCAAGGGCGAGGCGCTGGACAACATGGCCGCGACGATCGGGACGCTGGAGACCGAGGTCACCAAGTCGCGGACGTACCTGGACCGGGTCGCGCAGCAGAACCAGCAGGTCGTGCACGGCAGTCTCGACCTGAACCTCGGTCGCTGATCATCTTTCTGGGAACGGGGATTGCATGGCGCTCGGTGACTTCTTCGCGCGGCTGACCGGTCGCAAGGAGGAGCCCGAGCCTGCCCCGGTGCCAGCGCCACCGACGACCGACGACCTGCTCGCTTCGCTGGTCCGCGTCGAGCAGCTGGTCGCGGGCGGCGCCGTGCCGGCGGTTGTGGCGTCGCGGGTCGGGCGGGTGGTGCGCGTCGTACGGGAGACGATTCCGCGGCTCGGGAACCTCGGCGGCAGCGCGCAGGCGTACTCCGTGATGGCGACGGCGACCGACTACCTGCCGGACGCGATCGGCGGGTATCTGCGGCTGCCCCGGCAGTGGGCCGACACCCGTCCGGTGGACCGCGGCAAGACGTCGCTGATGATCCTGATCGATCAGTTGGACCTTTTGGCCGCAACGATGGACAAGGTGTTCGACGCCGTGAACCGTGCCGACGCGGCGGCCCTGATCACGCACGGCAGGTTCCTGCAGGAGAAGTTCGGCACCGGCTCGACCGGCGGAGGCTTGGCCCTCGGCCCGACCGAGTCGACCCCGGCACCGGACCCAAGCACCGGTCCGGCGGGACGACTTGCACCACCACCTGGACGAGGAGAGTCATGAGCGGCACGGGGGGACTACAGGAAGCGCTGTCAGCGCTGCTGACCGTCGCTGCTCGTGCTGGTGTGGCCGAGGACACGGCTCGTCGTGAAGCGCTCGCGCTCGCTGCTGCTCTCGCGGAGTCAGTTCCAGGTGCACCTGCTGACTGGGCGAAGGCAGTCCCGGGCGGTACGACACAGGACTTCTTCGACGCCGCCGTCCGCGGCCGTCGCTGGCGGGGCGCGCCCACCGCAGTACTGACCGAGCTCATCGCGAACGGGTCCGCCGAGAGGGCTGCGTACGCCGAAGCTCTCGCGGAGCTCGCATCCGCCGCCTGCACGCTCGGCGAACCCACCATGCGAGTCGTCGGCAACGCATCGGTTGCAGCCGCCGCACAACTGCAGGCGGCCGGCGCTCGCCCGCTGCAAGTGGGTGCTCAGCCTGCTGTTGCTCCACAGCCCAAGCCAACTGAAGCTGTCGAAGAGAAGCCGGCTCCCGAACCTGAAAAGACGGTTGAGGAACTGCTCGGCGAGCTGGACGAGTTGACCGCGTTGGATCGGGTCAAGCGGGAAGTGCATCGGCAGGTCGCCGTACTGCGGGTGGAGAAACTGCGCACCGAGGCGGGGCTGAAGAGCGCGACGATCACGCGGCACCTGGTGTTCGTGGGCAATCCCGGTACCGGGAAGACGACGGTCGCGCGGCTGGTGAGCGGAATCTACAAGGCGCTCGGCCTGCTCTCGAAGGGCCAACTGGTAGAGGTGGATCGCTCCGAGCTGGTCGCCGGGTACCTCGGCCAGACCGCGACCAAGACCGCCGAGGTGGTCGAGTCCGCGGCAGGCGGCGTGCTGTTCATCGACGAGGCGTACAGCCTGACCTCGGGCGACACGGGCGCCGATCAGTACGGTCGTGAAGCCGTCGACACGCTGGTCAAGGAGATGGAGGACCGGCGCGACGACCTGGTCGTGATCGTCGCCGGGTACCCCGAACCGATGCAGGCGTTCATCGCCGCGAACCCCGGGCTGGCCAGCCGGTTCCGGACCACGATCGAGTTCGAGAACTACAGCGACGACGAGCTCACCGACATCCTCACCGGGCTCGCGCTCGCCGCCGACTACGAGCTGGTCCCGGAGGCGGTGGACGCGTTCCACCAGGTCCTCGCGGCCACCGAGCGGGACAGCTCGTTCGGCAACGGGCGCTTCGCCCGCAACGTACTGGAGGCCGCGATCGGCCGGCAGGCCTGGCGCCTGCGCGACGTGACGGCACCGACCAAGGACGAGTTGCGTCAGATCCTCGCGACCGACCTCACCGACGAGGAGCCCGACTCCCTGACGTCCGACGATCCGAGCGCTCCGGGCCTCGAATCGTCGGACGCCACCGAGCAGCAAGGAGAACAGGCGTGACCCAGACGCAGAGTGCGCCGCCCGCGACCTGGTCGCCGGCCCCGCCCCAGACCGGCGCCGCGATGCAGCCGACCGGTCCGGCGCCGAGCCGGCGGAGCGCCGTCGCGCAGTGGTTCGACGGTACGCCGGGCCGGATGCGCGCGTTCCTGATCCTGGCCTCGGCGATGAGTGTGGTGTTCGGCCTGGCCGCCTCGCAGGGCTTCAGCCAGTCCGACGGCGCCCTCGACCGCGCCCAGGCGAACGCGGCCCAGCTGGTCCGGATCCAGGCGATCCACACCAACCTGGTGAGCGCGAACGCCGACGCGACCAACGCGTTCCTGGTCGGCGGGCTCGAGCCGCCGAGCCAGCGTGCGCACTTCGTCAACTCGCTGGCCGCGGCTGCCGGGCTGATCGCCGAGGCCGCGACCGCGCAGCCCGCGGACCGCGAGGTGCTCGGCGCGCTGAACAAGACCCTGATCACGTACGGCGGCCTGATCGAGCAGGCCCGCGCGAACAACCGGCAGGGCCTGCCGATCGGCTCGCAGTACCTGAAGGACGCGAACTCGGTGCTCCAGGACGACTCGCTGCCGCTGGTGAAGGCGCTCGTCGAGGCGAACGAGAAGCGCGTGAACACCGAGTTCGACGGGATCGGCCTCGGCACCATCTGGGTCCTCGTCGGCGGTCTGCTCAGCCTGATCGTCTTCGGCATCACGCTCCGTTGGCTGGCCCGCCGTACGCACCGCTATCTGAACGTCCCGATCGCCGCAGGCGCCGCGCTCGTGCTGCTCACCACGGCCATCGGCGGCATCGCTCTGGCCGGCGCCTCCAGCTCCGCGAAGGACACCCGCAACTCCGAATACCAGCGGACGCTGGCGCTCTCGCGGGCCCGCATCGCCGCGTACGACGCGCGGTCGAACGAGAGCCTGACGCTGATCGCCCGCGGCTCCGGCGAAGCGTTCGACAAGGCCTACACCGCCGCGGCCACGGAGGTCGACGGCGAACTGGGCAAGGCATCCGGCACCACGGACGGCCTGCAGCAGGCCTGGAACGAATACAAGCGAGTGCACGACAAGGTCCGCGGGGCCGACAACAGCGGCAACTGGGACGGGGCTGTGGTGATGGCCGTCGGCGGCAAGACCGCCGGTGCCGACAACTCGGTGGAGGCCTTCAAGGCGTTCGACGCTTCGTCGTCCGAGCAACTGCAGTCGAGCAGCGACGCGGTCTCCAGCGGGCTGTCCGACGCGCGCGACGGGTTGCCGCCGATCGGGTGGCTGGGTGTGCCGATCGGGATCGCGGCCGCACTGCTCGTGGCCTGGGGCATGTCGCAGCGTCTGGAGGAGTACCGATGAAGAAGCTGATCCCGATCGTGGTCGCCGCGGCCCTTCTCCTCACGGCCTGCGGCAACGGCAACTACGCAGCCACTCAACTGCCGGTGAAACAGACGCCCCCGGCAACCTCCAGCACGCCGGCCAAGCAGAGGGCCTGCGCCGACGGCAAGGATCCGCTGGCCTCGTACGCACCGGACGGAAACACGCCTGCACCGGGTGGAGAGATGCCAGCCAAGTCGTTCATGGCGGAGATCAAGGCGCGGGGCCGGCTGATCGCCGGCATCTCCGCGGACAGCTACAACCTGGGCTATCGCGACCCGCTGTCAGGGCAGATCCAGGGCTTCGACATCGACATGATCAACGCGGTCGCCGACGCGATCTTCGGCCCACCCGCACCTGGAAAGCCGCACAAGGTCGAGCTGCGGGTGATCTCGAGTCCGGCGCGGATCCCGTCGCTGCGCGACACCAAGAACCCGGTCGACATCGTCGCGCGCAACATGACGATCAACTGCGACCGCTGGAACGACATCGCGTTCTCCGCGGAGTACTACCGTTCCGGCCAGAAGACGCTGGTGCAGAGCGACTCGACGGCGAAGAGCACCGCGGACCTGTCCGGCCAGACGATCTGCGCACCGGCGGGCTCCACCAGCCTGGACAACCTGAAGAAGGAGAACCCGAAGGTCAAGGCGGTCACCGCCGACACCGACACGGGCTGCTTGGTCATGTTCCAGCAGGGCAAGGCGCAGGGGATCAGCGGTGACGACACGGTGCTGGCCGGCGACGTCGCCCAGGACCCGTACGCCAAGGTGCTGCCGCAACGGTTCAGCGACGAGCCGTACGGGCTGGGGATCGCGTTGCAGCACCCGGACTTCGTGAAGTTCGTGAACGTCGTCCTTCAGCAGATGAAGGACGACGGCAGATGGAAGACTTCGTACGACAGGTGGTTCAAGGAAGCGCTCGGTCCGGCGCCCGTTCCTCCGAAGCCGATCTACGGCCGCGCCGAGGCGCCGACACGATGACGGTTCGTACGCCGACGGTCTCGGCGCCGGCGCCGCCGGGGAGGATGGGGAGCAGCGTTCCGGCGACGGAGCTGCTCTCGTTCCTCAGTGCGCTCGGTGAGTGGCGGGACCGGCGGAAGGCCGAACTCGACGAGCTGGACCAAGCCGCACTGCATTCGCCGGACGGGGACGCGCTGAGTTCGGACGTCGTGCTCAGCATGACGGTCTGGAAGGCAGTCTCGGACCGGTACGAGCTGATCCTCGTGACCTGGGACTCCGGCCGCGTCGGACAGCAGGAGACCGAGCGGATCTCGAGCCTGATCTGGGGTGGTCTGGACGCGGGCGGCGCGGGCGGCTCGCTCGCCGTGTCGTTGCCCGAGGCATGCAAACTCTCCGATGCACTGGCCTCCAGCCTGCGCGCCAAGCTCGCGCTCGATCCCGGCGACGCCGATCTCGCCGCCCGCCTGCGACAACTGCGGGCGCAGGTCGAGCGCATCAGCGATCTGGTCAAGCAGGTGCCGGGAGGCGCCCGCAACGACGCGCTCGCCAAGCACCACGACCTCGACCGCCGGCTGATAGATCTTGCCGACCGCAACAAACGTGGCGCGGACATCGGCGGCCTGATCGGCCCGCTGGAGCAGGACGCTGCCACCACCGAGCGGGACCTGATCGTCGGCGCCGCGACCCGCAAGGAGCGGGCCGCCGACGTGGCCCGGGCCCGCACGGTGCGCGGCGAGCTGGAAGCACAAGGAACTGCGGTCCGCGCGCTCGCGGACAAGGCAGTCGCCACGGTCAGCCCGGCCCCGCGTCTCGCCGTACCGGATGTGACTGCGCTCGGCGCGGTGCCGAACACACCGGCCGAGCTGGCGAAGTACCTGACCCGGCTGGACGCCGTACGTCGGGCGCTCGGTCAGGCGCAGGCAGCGTACGGCGCTGCGCTGGGCCGCCGCGACGAGCTGACGCAACTGCTCGATGCCTATCAGGTGAAGGCGGCAAGTGTTGCTGCCGGCAACGAAGATCTCGCCGAGTTGTACCGGCGCGGCCGCGCCGTGATCGACACCGAGCCGGTGGACCTGGCCCGGCTCGGTGCACTGGTAGCGGCCTACCAGGCCTACCTGGAAGGAACGAAATGACGAGCTGCTCCCAGCCGGGCTGCACCGGCTCCATCCTGGACGGGTACTGCGACGTCTGCGGCTCCCCCGCCGCACAAAGCGTCCCAGCCGCCTCGAGCACACCGGCTGCTTCGAACACACCGGCTGCTTCGAACGTCCCCGCCTCCGGCGCGTGCACGCAGCCGGGCTGCACGGGCACGTACGTCGACGGGTACTGCGACGTGTGCGGATCGCCGGCCGCCCACAGCACCTCGGCCCCGGACCCCGATCCGATCAGCTCGGTGTCGACCGTCTCCCGCGCCTCCAACCGGCTGGCCTCCACGCCGCTCGGCTCGGCGCGGGCGCAGCAGGCCGGCTCGAAGCTCACCCGCAAGCTCGGTACGTCGTCCACCCGGCTGCGCGGGGCCCGCCTCGGCGCCGGGCTCACGCACGTACCGTCGATCCCCGCGATCGATGCCAGCAAGGCGATCCTCGCGAACCCGATGGTCCCGGAGAACCGCCGCAACTGCCCGAGCTGCGGCCACGAGGTGGGCCGCTCCCGCAACGGTCAGCCGGGCCGGACCGAGGGCTTCTGCCCGAACTGCCGCAGCCGCTACTCGTTCTCGCCGAAGCTCAAGGACGGTGACCTGGTCGGCGGCCAGTACCTGGTCCGCGGCTGCCTGGCGCACGGTGGTTTCGGCTGGATCTACCTGGCCCAGGACCAGAACGTCTCCGACCGCTGGGTGGTGCTCAAGGGCCTGCTGAACTCCGAGGACCCGGACGCGGTCGCCGCCGCGATCGCCGAGCAGCAGTTCCTGGCCCGCGTCGAGCACCCGCTGATCGTCGAGATCTACAACTTCGTCACCCACGACGGCGCCGGCTACATCGTCATGGAGTACGTCGGCGGTACGTCGCTGAAGACCCTGCTCAAGCAGCGGATGGCGGCCAACAACGGCCAGTACGACGCGCTGCCGATCGACCAGGCGATCGCGTACCTGCTGGAGATCCTGCCCGCGTTCTCGTACCTGCACGACCTCGGCCTGGTGTACTGCGACTTCAAGCCGGACAACATCATCCAGGTCGGCGACGCGGTCAAGCTGATCGACCTCGGCGGGGTCCGGCGGATCGACGACCTGGACTCGGCGATCTACGGCACGGTCGGCTTCCAGGCGCCCGAGGTGGCCGACGTCGGCCCGTCGATCGCCTCCGACATCTACACGCTCGGCCGAACGCTGTGCGTGCTCGCCATGGAGTTCCGCGGGTACCAGAGCCGGTACGTCGCGTCGCTGCCGCCCGTCGCCGAGGTGCCGCTGTTCCAGAAGTACGACTCGGTGTACCGCCTGCTGGCCAAGGCGTGCGCACCGGACCCGGCAGACCGTTTCCAGTCCGCGGACGAGTTCCGCGTGCAACTGCTCGGCGTACTGCGGGAGGTCGTTGCGGACCGGCAGGGCGTAAAGGCTGCCCAGCACTCCGCTTCGTCGCTGCTGTTCGGTTCACCGGGCGCCAAGGTCGCCGGGCTGGGCCACGACGCGCCGTGGCAGCAGCTGCCCTCACTGGAGCCGGACGAGGGCGACAAGATGGCCGGCTGGCTGAAGACCGTCAGCGTGCCGGACCCTGCCGAACGGCTGGAGCTGCTGGTCAACGCACCGGAGCAGTCGGCACAGACGCTGCTGGAGGTCGCAGAGGCTGCTCTTGAGGTCGGGCCGGATCGCTACGACATGGTCGACACCGCGGTGAACGACCTGCTCAGCGCCGACCCGTGGGAGTGGCGTGCAGTCTGGATGTCCGGACTGGTCGCTCTGGCCCGCGGTAACTCGGTCGCGGCGCAGTCCGCGTTCAACGCGGTCTACGGCCAGGTGCCGGGCGAGCTGGCGCCGAAGCTGGCGCTGGCGGTCGCCTGTGAGCACAGCGGCGAGTTCGATGTGGCCGAGGGCCTCTACCTGACCTGTGCGCGGACCGATGCCAACTACATCGCGCCCTCGGCGTTCGGTCTGACCAACATCAGGACCTCGCGCAATGACCTGGACGGAGCGATCGGCGCGCTCGAACTCGTACCGCCCACCAGCGGCGCGTACGTCCGGGCTCGTCGCCAGCGAGCCGGTGTACTGGCAGGATCGGGGCGTGGCCTTCCCGCGCTCGCCGAGGCGATGAACAGCATCGCGACGCTGACCATCGATCCGGTGGACCGGGCCAACCTGGCCGCGGACGTGTTCCGGACCGCATTGACCGAGGTCCAGAAGGCCGGCCCGCAGGAAGCCCTGCGGATCGACGGGAGGGCAGCCACCGAGACGTCACTACGCGACGGGCTCGAGGCCACCTACCGGTTGCTGGCCGACCAGGCCCGGTCCCGGCCGGAACGGATTGCCCTGGTCGACCAGGCCAACGAGGTTCGAGGATGGACGCTGCGATGACGAGTACGACCGACACGGCCTGCCCCAGCTGCGGCGGGCCGGTGGCCGAGGCAGACCTGTTCTGCGAGGCCTGTGGTGCCGAGCTCAAGCCCGGTGCTGCGAGCGCTGCGAGCGCCGCCACGGCTGCGCCTGGCGTACCGGCCACTCCGGCGCTCAACACCGACACCGAGCCGACGGTGGAGATCGACCCGGACGCTGGGCTGGACGCCGGTCCGGTCGGCCCGTGTGCGTCGTGTGGCGGCACCGTCGGCGCGGACGGGTACTGCGAGACGTGCGGCACCAAGGCCGCCAAGCCACGGGACCACTTCGCCGAGCAGCCCGCTCCGTGGGTGGCCGGTGTCTGCGACCGCGGGATCCGTCACAGCCGGAACGAGGACGCGATGGCACTGGCCGCGGACGCCGAGCCCGGCAGCCGTGCACTGCTCGTGGTCTGTGACGGCGTCAGCTCGTCCCTCGACTCCGACGTCGCCTCCCTGGCTGCGGCCCGGGCAGCACGTGAGGTGCTCGTGGCCGGCCACGCACAGGGGCTCGGGACCGAGTCGTCACGGGCCGGCGCGATCGCGGCGCGGCTCAAGGCGAGCGCAGACGCTGCGAGCGACGCCGTACTGGAAAGCACCAGCCCGGACAGTCCGAACCCTGCGTCCTGCACGTTCGTGGCAGCGATCGTGGAGAACGGGCTGATCGTGGCGGGCAACGTCGGCGACAGCCGCGCGTACTGGTTCCCGGACGCCGGCGAACCGGTCGGCCTGACCACCGACGACTCGTGGGCCGCCGAGCTGATCGCCACCGGCGTCTCGCGCGAGGAGGCCGAGTCCGGCCCGCACGCGCACGCGATCACCCGGTGGCTCGGCAAGGACGCTCCGGACCACACGCCGCGGACCACGACCGTCGAGGTCGACGGGCCGGGGTGGCTGCTGGTCTGCTCGGACGGCCTGTGGAACTACTGCTCCGAGGCGGCACCGCTGGCCGCGCTCGTACGTCAGACAGCTGCGGACGCGAACGGTGAGCCGAAGGCCGCCGCGTCCGCCCTGGTCGACTGGGCCAATGCCCAGGGCGGTCAGGACAACATCACCGTCGCCTTGGCACGGATTTAGGGAGAGGGACCCGAGATGGCCGACTTCACCGCCACCGTCTACCAGAACGAGTTCCTGCCGGACGGCGGGACCGACGTGCACGCGATCGTCACGGTGACGTGCGCCGGGGCCGGCGCCGCCGGGCAGACCGGCAGCGGCGACGCGGGCGAGATCATCATCGTCGACACCTCCGGCTCGATGGGCCGCGACGGCGTCCAGGCTGCCGCGTACGCGGCGCAGACCGCGCTCGACCAGATCCTCGACGGCGTCTGGTTCGCGGTGATCTCCGGCAACGACCGCGCGCAGCTGGCCTTCCCGCCCTCCGCGGAGCCGGTGATGGTCAGGATGGACCCGTACACCCGGCAAGCCGCGAAGGACGCCGTGTCCCGGTTCTACGCCGACGGCGGCACCGCGATGGGCACCTGGCTGCGGCTGGCGTCGCGGGTGTTCGCGACCGTGCCGTCGCTGTCGCAGAAGCACGCGCTGCTGCTGACCGACGGCGAGAACCAGCACGAGACACCAGAGGCGCTGACCCAGGCGATCGAGTCGGTCACCGGCCAGTTCCAGTGCGACGCCCGCGGCGTCGGCGTGGCCTGGCAGGTCGACGAGGTACGCCGGATCGCGCAGGCGCTGCTCGGGACCGTCGACATCATCCCGGCGCCCGACCAGCTGGCCGCCGAGTTCTCGAAGATCATCCAGAACGCGATGAGCCGTGGTGTCGCGCAGGCCGACCTGCGGGTGTGGGCGCCGCAGGGTGCCGAGGTGCTGTTCGTCCGGCAGGTGGCGCCGACGGTCGAGGACCTGACATCGCGCCGTACGGCGATCAACCCACTGACCGGGTCGTACCCGACCGGCTCGTGGGGTGACGAGTCCCGCGACTACCACGTCGCGATCCGACTGGCCGCGAAGGCGGTCGGGCAGGAGCAGCTCGCGGCGCGGGTGCAGCTCGTACTGGGCAACGACACGGTCGCGCAGGGCCTGGTGAAGGCACTGTGGTCGGCCGACGAGGCGCTCACCACCCGGATCAGCCCGGAGGTCGCGCACTACACCGGTCAGACCGAGCTGGCGCAGGCGATCCAGGACGGCCTGGCCGCGAAGGCCGCCGGCGACACGGCGACCGCGACCACCAAGCTGGGTCGCGCGGTGCAGCTCGCGGCCGCGACCGGGAACGAGGAGGCGACCACCCGGCTGCGGAAGGTTGTCGACATCGACGACCAGGAAACGGGTACGGTGCGACTCAAGCGCGCGGTCGAGAAGGCCGACGAGATGGCGTTGGACACCGCCTCCACCAAGACGACCCGGGTACGGAAATGACCGTGAACTGTCCGAGCGGACACCCCTCCACCTCCACCGACT